>NZ_JCBANU010000027.1:0-75813 GCF_059816145.1 Methylobacterium sp. 001424705
CCCGCTTCCGACGCGATCCCGATGCCTACCTCACCGCCCTCGAACGCCAAGCCCAACAGTTAGATTTGCCAGCCTAGTTTTTTTCGCCAACGAGGGAAGTCGATGAGGTTCCACCTCGTCGACGCGGCGAAAAAGGACTTCCCGGTCGCGCGCCTGTGCAAAATTCTCGACGTCAGTCCGAGCGGCTATTTTGCCTGGAAGAGTCGTCCAGCCTCGACGCGGCAGCGCGAGGATCTCGTGCTGCTCGTCCATGTCCGGTCCGCCTTCATGCTCTCGCACGAGACCTACGGAAGCCCGCGCATGACCCACGAACTGCGCGAGCAGGGCTTGGCGGCCGGCCGGCGGCGCGTGGCCCGGCTGATGCGGGAGAACGGGCTCAAGGCCCGCCGGCCGCGCCGCTTCCAACGCACGACGGACAGCGGCCACGCCTTCCCGATCGCGCCCAACCACCTCGACCAGGACTTCACGGCACCCGGACCGGATCGGAAGTAGGGCGCGGACATTTCCTACATCTGGACGCGGGAGGGCTGGCTGTATCTGGCGGTGGTTCTCGACCTGTACTCCCGACGCGTCGTGGGTTGGGCGGCGGGCGACCGTCTTCACAAGGAACTCGCGCTGACCGCGCTGCGACGCGCCCTTGTCGTCCGGCAGCCGCTGTCAGGTTTGATGCACCACTCCGACCGCGGCAGTCGGTATTGTGCAAATGAGTACCAGGCGGAACTACGAGGAAATGGCGTCGTGATCTCGATGTCCGGAAAGGGCAACTGCTGTGACAACGCGATGGTCGTGACGTTCTTCGAGACGCTGAAGAGCGAGCTGGTCTGGCGCACCGCGTTCCAGACACGATTCGAAGCCATCGACGCGCTGGCCCGTTACATTGACGGCTTCTACAATCCCCGTTGCCGTCACTCGGCGCTCGGCTTCACCAGCCCCATCCTGTTCGAAAGGAGCATCACCCACCAAACCGCTCTCCATTAAATCGAAGCAAGTCTACTCGTTGCGTTGGTCGATCCGGTGGACTGTCGCGCATAGGCCCACACGAGCGCGGTCTGGTTGATCCGCGCCCGGTGGGAGGTGGGGTGGCGGGAATGCCCGATCCCCGCTCATTCGCAATCATCTGCCCCGCCCGGCATTTGCTGCGCGTTCTACTACTTATCTGCAGAAAAGAAGATCCAGTGAGGGTGGGAGTCGCCCGGCCCAGTGGGCCGGATGTTATATCTG
Source organism: Methylobacterium sp. 001424705 (assembly GCF_059816145.1). NCBI lineage: Bacteria > Pseudomonadati > Pseudomonadota > Alphaproteobacteria > Hyphomicrobiales > Methylobacteriaceae > Methylobacterium > Methylobacterium sp. 001424705. The sequence goes on from NZ_JCBANU010000027.1 coordinate 1,222, forward strand.
AAATTGAGGAAGCCAATCTGTCTCAGATCGCTTTCGACATAATCTGTGTTCTCGACCATCGTATCAAAGCCGCTATTTGTTGAAATAGCGTCGTAGTTGTTTTCGAAATAGCTGCCTTTGCCTTGGGAAAAGCCAAAGCCCATTTGAATTGATACCTTTCCGCCCTTTCTAAGGGCTCGATACATGTCGCGCAATATCGAGAAGCGCACCTCATGCACGCAGATATGCTGCATAGCTATTGTCGAAAAGATCAGATCATAGGTATTGTCTTGGGCGGCTCCTAGGTTATTACCCGTCGTTACATAAAGATTTGGGATCGCAATGCCGTGAAATGCAAAATTTGCTTTCGCGTTATCGAGGTTCGCTTGTGCGATGTCGGCACCATCAATTCGTCTGAAAAGATGATTGTACTTGATAATGTTTCTTCCGGGACCGCAGGCGAAATCTAGGGCAACCTTAGTTTTCCAGGTCTCGTCGATGAATCCCATCATGTATTTATCGTAGTCTGGCCATCTGTTATGTTCGTCGTAGCTGCCAACAACATTATCGATTTTATTAGTAGAATCATAGTTAGAAACTGATGCCGCATTTTCATACCAGCTCTTCTGCATGCTGGTGTATTTCTCGGTCCCATTGTGCATATGGCGGCTCCTGAGACTGAAATGGTATCAGCGATTTGCGCACGAAAACGTGCCGACACCCATTGGTAGGCCAGATAATATGGAATGACAATTATCGCGCCCAAAAAGTTGCTAAGACGCGCGAGGCGGTCGCAGACGACGATTATGGATCAGCTCGGAAGTCGGCATCCGTCGTACGCTGCGCATTCGTTTCCAGGCATCGCGCCCAAGCAGCATTCACCCGATCTGCGGTTGCTTGCTTCGTCGCTCCGTATCCGCTGAGGAGACATCCGACAGCTGCCGGCGAAGCCGGGATCCCGTGAGTTTCGCAGAACCACGCGGGCCCGATGGCGATCTCGATGAAAGGGATCCGGCGGGAGGGGACGCTATCGTCCTTGGCCACGTCGTCGCGCCGCACGTCGCCGCGCTCAGGTCATGTGCGGGCCCAAACGATGTTACGGTCTCTCCAGCCGGGCGAGCAGGACCGCGGTGCACAGCGCTCCTCGCTGAGGCGTCTCATTAACATGACAGTCTTTTAGAACCAATGCAGTGAAGCTATTGGCCGATACAGCACCAAAAATATAAAGGATTTAGCGATTTCCGATTCTGAACACCCCAATGTTCGGCTTCTCCGATCCTGCGCCAACCACTGTAACAACCAAAATTGGAAAGTAGACCCTTCGCCTTGATGAGTTCGCCTGTCGTCGGGTGAGAAGCAGCCAAGTTGTAGCAATCGCATGCGGTCCGGCCACGTCACCGCACGAACACCCACAGTGGCACCGCGCCGCTGGGCCGGCCAAGAACGTTGGAGTAGAAAGTCGTGTTGACGAACCGGATGTGAGTCTCGGTGATCCCCGGCCCGCACTCGTGGACAAGCACCCTGGCGCCGCAGAAGTCGGGGCGGTTACTGCCAACCGCAATACAGACGCTGAAGATATAGAGCGTGCTCTAGCCGAGGGCGACAGCCCCATCCGCCCAGCGATCTGCAAAGTCGATGCATGCTTCGTACGCGCCTCTCAAAATTGCAGCATGAAACGCCTGGGCACGGGACAACGCTAGATCGGAGGTCGAGGAAACGCTTGCGCCCGAGCTTCGGGTCGGCGGGCACGAGCTTGGGCTTCGGTGAAGCTGACATGGGGTTCGACGGTTATTGCGGGCCGGACGGGATAAGGGAACGGGAGGAGGGGAGGGGAAGGGGGGCGGATAGGACCGGAAGCGCTTATCCCCCGACGCCTCTCAACGAGGCGCCGTCGTGGTGGTCGAGCCCCTGGGTGCTTGGCCTTGATACCCTCCCAGGCCACCGGAGCAGGCATGCATCGCCCCTTCCTTGCGCTTTAACCAGGGCATTCTGTGCGAGCTCGAGCGACCACCGCATCATACCCAGGTGGGCTTGAGTCATTCCTCTAAATCTGCAATTTTTACTTGAATAGGACCGTTCGCCTCAATGGTCCGTTTTCGTAAAATTGCCCCGCAAGATAGGCTAGACCCGATATAATGCCAAAATCTCTTAAAAAGTTGACCATCTTGATTCTGGGTGGAGCAGGATTTTACAATTCTGGCGATGAGGCATTACTTAGGGCGTGTGTTCAGGTGTGCCGAGATTACGCCCCAACAGCTCGATTGATCCTGGCGGCCAACAACATTGAAATTGCAAGGGAAACACTCGCTGGATATGAGTTGTCTTTTGTCCCATCACCAAGATTAGCGTTTTTCCGCTCTGACGAACATTACGGTAAGGGAGATGATGTTTTTAAAAGTAGATGGTCTATCCTCAGAGATGAATTGGTAATTCCTCCCGCTGAAGAGGCGCGGCAAGCTCTTGTGGAGTCGCCTCATTTGGATTTCATTGATCGAACACAAGCACTAGATTTTTGGGACGCGCTCCTTCTCGCTGATGTCGTCGTTCTGCATGGCGGCGGTGTTCTCACGTCCGCAACGCGATCGCGCCTTTGGGAACACGCGCTAACCGTCGAGTTGGCACGCCGGCTAGGTAAGCGTGTTTTGCTGCGAAGCCATCAACTTGGGCCATTTACAGACGAAAACGATCGTGCCCGCATTCGCACAATATTGCAGTACGCCTGCTACGTCAGCACTCGCGACTATTTACAGAGCTCTCAAGAAGTAAAGCTGTACGGAAATCAAAGTAAGATTATTGATCAGGTCGACGATGCTGTAATTCTTAGGATGGACCAAGCGCCGGGACCAGTGCTAGCTCGATACAACCTGACACCAGGCGCTTTCATCTGTGTTGGTTACCGCGACAATCCGAGTGTGGGCGTCGGGCAAAACATGATGAAGCGTACGGCAAAAATCGTACATCGCGCTCACGAGATCTTCGGACTTCCCATTGCATTACTGCCGCAAGTGCCATTCGATATAGAAGCTTTGAACTGCCTTGCAAGTAACTTAAAAGTTCCTTGTCAGGTAGTAATTCCAGAAGATCCTTTCCGAGATCCAATACTAATTGCCTCGCAAGCTCGATTGATGATAGCTTGCCCACATCATAGCCTTATTTTTGCTCTACGAGGTGGAGTACCTATTTTATCTCCGGTTTCAGGAGAATATTATTATTTTAAAAATAAAGGTAGCATGAGATTTTTTGGTCTCGAAGAATTTGTTTTTGACGTCGAAGATGCCGATTATTTGGAAACATCTAATGAGAAGCTTGTATCCATATTGGTCGAGGGCGATCATCTTCGGCATCGGATTGCGTTCCGACTTAACGAACTACGAGCACAGGCATCCATCAATGATCTGACTTTTGCCCGCCGCTTGCTTGGTGAGGACGCGGTTTCTGTGTTTCCGGCTCTTTTGTAAAGTTGCGGCCTTTTAACCCTCGTTGTGAACTTTGGTTACTCCGGTGGGCAGGCGAATTGACATTCACTCGAGCAGGATACGACCAGACACCTCGAAGAACCGCATCATCAAAGGGGCTGGTCGATGATTCGCCGACGTCGGCAGCTTTGGCCTGATTGCACTGGCGTTCTGGCCGCCTGACAATCATTGGGAACGGGCCTCGGAGGCCCGTCCCGAGCCACTTTCAGGCGGCAACCGGCTTGGCTTCGATCCAGAGGAATCGCTCGAGGTTGTCGGCGAGGTTGCCCAAACCAAGGCGCAAGCCTTGGCCACATGATCCAAACCAAATCGCCTTTGGAAGACCCGGCGCGGTTCAATCGCGCCTTCGCGCGGGCCGTGGACTACTTGCCTCAGGCGCCGCGCCTCACGGTGCGCGAGCTCGTCGCGATGGGCCGGTATCCCTCTGGCACGGCGCCTTGGGCCGCGTCGCAGCTTCCGATCGCTGGATCATCGCCAGGGCGATGGCCCTCACCGATCCGGAGACCTTCGCTGACCGCCTCGTCGACCGCCTTTCGGGCGGCGAGCGCCAGAGGGTCTGGCTCGCCATGTGGGTGGCGCAGGATGCCGGCTGTTTCCTCCTCGACGCGCCGATCTCGGCCCTGGACGTGGCGCATCAGGTTGTGGTGCTGGACCTGATGCGACGCCGGAACGAACGGCACAGGTCCGAGGTCTTCATCCGTCAGAAAGCCGTCGAACGAAGGGACGGGAGCGAGATCTTGCGCCGTTTCATTAGACCGCTGCTCGTCATATGCGGAGACAGCGATGCCGTGACACCGCCGATGGTCCATCGGAAATTGTCCGGCTTGAATCCGGCTGCGCGCCTCGTGATCGTGCCAAAGGCCGGGCACATGGCCCCGATCGAGCAGCCTGAGGCGGTTTTGCACGCTCTGAGGATGTGGCTCCTCGAAGCATGAAGCCGTAGCGTTCCCCCGGAGCATGCAGCCATCGTCGAGATGTCGAGCGCGCGCCCGAAGGTCGCTGCCCTGGGCGACGGACCGCTGATGAACGAAGCCGCAGCAAGTAATTATGGCAGACCGTCGAAGCCATCGTATTCCGTTTCCAAAAACAGCGCGCCAACCTCGAACGTCTCCCGAAGCGGATGATCAGCGTGCGGAAACGACCGTGGTCTGCATGATGCATCCGCCTGAACGGAGCGGCTTCGAACGCAAGGCGATCGATCGCAGCGAAGCGCGGGCGGTCGATACCCGCGCTGCCGCGATCGTCGCGATGGTACGCCAACCCGGCTTCGTGACCATCGAGGTCCTGGCGAGCCACTTCGGCGTGACCGTCCAGACGATCCGACGCGACTTCAACGAACTCAGCGGAGAAGGGCGCCTGGAGCGATCCCGTGGGGGAGGCGGACTCCCATCGAGCATCGAGACTATCGACTATGCCGACCGCCGGACCACACTCCTGCCGGAGAAGACGCGGATCGGTCGCTTGGCGGCGACCCACATCCCGTCGCATGGCTCGGTTTTCCTCGACGTCGGCACGACGACAGTGGCCATGGCGCGTAAGCTCGTGGACCACGACAATTTCAGCATCATCACCAACAACCTTAACGTCGCCCTCGGCGTGGCGGCGTCGACCGCCTTTCGCATCGTCGTGGCGAGATGCACCATGCGCAACCGCGACGGTGCCGTCCTTGGGCAACTCACCTGCGATCCGCTCAGCCAGTTCAGGGTCGACCCGGCAGTGATCGGAATCAGCGGTATCGACACCGACCGAGCGATTCTCGACTACGACTACGAGGAGGTACGGGCGACCCAGACCATCCTCCTGCACGCCCGACGGACCTTCCTGGTGGCCGATCACACCAAGTTCACGCGCCGGCCGATGGTCGAGGTGGGACGCCTTGCGCAGATCGACGCGCTCTTCACGGACCGGCCGCCGCCGCCAGAAATCGTCGCCCTGATGGAACGGCACGGGGTGAAGCTCGCATTGACCGGATCGGGAGGCGTCTCGCGAAGCCCTGATTTTCGCTTGCGACTATTCCTCGACAAAGGGAAATCCTCCTGGCGTCGGCATACGACGAGACCTGGAGGAGACTCATGACGTCAGGAGGGATCCGTCGGGCCGAGGGAGCCCCCTACGATCTGCTCGTCATCGGCGGAGGCATCAACGGCACGGGGATCGCTCGCGACGCGGCCGGACGAGGCCTCTCGGTCCTGCTCTGCGAGCGTGGGGACCTCGCCGAATTCACTTCGTCATCGAGCACGAAGCTGATCCATGGCGGCCTGCGCTACCTGGAATATTACGAGTTCCGCCTGGTGCGCGAGGCGCTCGCCGAGAGGGAACGCCTGCTACGTCTGGCACCGCACATCATCTGGCCGCTCCGCTTCGTGCTCCCGCACGACGATGGACTCCGCCCGGCCTGGATGCTGCGGATCGGCCTCTTCCTCTACGATCATCTCGCGCGCCTGCGCACGCTCCCGCGCTCGGAGATGGTTCGCTTGCGAGCATCGCCGATGGGCGCGCCTCTACAGGTTCGGCTCTCGAAGGGCTTCGTCTATTCGGATTGCTGGGTGGAGGACAGTCGGCTCGTCGTCCTCAACGCGATGGATGCCAGGTCGCGGGGCGCCGAAATCCGAACACGGACCGGCGTCGAATCGGCCCGCCGCATCGATGGGTCCTGGACCGCAACCCTCCGCGACGTCGGCACCGGGCAGTCCGAGACCGTTCGCGCGAAGGCCGTCATCAATGCGGCCGGACCTTGGGTGAGCGAGACGCTGGGCACCACCCTCGGGATCAACAGCCGCGCGGCAGTCCGCCTGATCAAGGGCAGCCACATCGTCGTGCCAAGGCTCTACGAAGGCGACCAGGCCTATATCCTGCAGCAGCCCGACAAGCGCATCATCTTCGCGATTCCGTACGAGCACGACTTCACCCTGATCGGTACCACCGACGTGCCTTACGAGAACGAGCCCGGCCCGGCGACGATCTCGGCGGAGGAGACGCGCTATCTCTGCGATTGCATCAACCGCTCCTTCGCCCGGTCGATCGACCCGAAGGATGTGGTCTGGAGCTACTCCGGGGTGCGCCCGCTCTACGATGACGCGGCAGCCGATGCCTCGGCGGTCACCCGAGACTACGTGCTCGACCTCGAGGATGGCGGTGGGCGGGCTCCAGCACTCTCGGTCTTCGGCGGCAAGATCACGACCTACCGTCGCCTCGCCGAGCACGCGATAGAGAAGATCGCGCCACATTTCCCGGGGCTCAAGAAAGCCTGGACCGGCACTGCAGTCCTGCCCGGCGGCGCGATGCCGGCGGCGAATTTCGAAACATTTCTGGAGCAGTTCCGCCGAGAGGCTCCTTTCCTCCCGTCCGAGACCGCGCGGCGCCTCGCCCGAGCCTATGGGACCGAAGCGCGGACGATCGTGAAGGGCGCCCGCAACCTCGCGGATCTCGGCGACGCCTTCGACGGCGGCCTGACGGCTGTCGAGGTCGACTATCTCGTTCGCGCCGAATGGGTGCGGACCGCCGAGGACATCCTTTGGCGCCGCTCGAAGCTCGGCCTGCGCACGAGTCCGAAAAGTGCCGCGCGCCTCGCCGCCTATATCGCGCGGAAGGCCGAAGCCGCCTGACGCCAACGCCTTCCGAAACGCCAAAGCCGGCACGAAGACCGGCCCGGACATCTTCGACGCCGCTCCCAAGGGAGGAAGACGACCATGTCTCAGTATGTCGGCGCCATCGACCAGGGCACCACCAGCAGCCGCTTCATCGTCTTCGATCGCGAAGGGCACATCACCGCCTGCAGGCAGCGGGAACATGCGCAGATCTATCCGCGGCCCGGCCACGTCGAGCACGATCCGATAGAGATCTGGCGCAATACGCAGGCCGTCATGCAGGATGCCCTCGACGGGGCCGGACTGACGCCGAAGGACCTGCTCTCGATCGGCATCACGAACCAGCGTGAGACTACGCTGATCTGGGACCGGCGCACGGGTACTCCGCTTCACAATGCGCTGGTCTGGCAGGATACCCGCAACGATCGCCTCGTGACCGAGTTTGCTCGCCACGGCGGCCGCGATCGCTTCCGGGCGCTCACAGGCCTGCCCCTGGCGAGCTACTTCTCGGGCTTGAAACTGCGCTGGCTCCTCGACCATGTCGACGGCGCGCGCGAGAAGGCGGAAGCTGGCGACGTCCTATTCGGAAATATCGACAGCTGGCTCGTCTGGAATCTCACCGGCGGCCCGGGCGGCGGCCTCCATGTCACCGACGTGACCAATGCCAGCCGCACCCAGCTCATGTCCCTCGAGACCCTGGCCTGGGACGATGGCATGCTTGCCGTGTTCGGAATTCCCCGCGCGATGCTGCCGGGGATCGTCTCGTCGTCCCAAGTCTACGGAGAGACACGCCTGCCCTTCGCCGGGGTGCCGATCGCCGGGATCCTTGGAGACCAGCAGGCGGCCCTGTTCGGCCAGACCTGCTTTCGGCCGGGCGAAGCGAAGAACACCTACGGCACCGGCTGTTTCGCCTTGATGAACACCGGCGAGACGCCGGTGCCCTCGACCTGTGGCCTCGTGACGACGCTGGGCTACAAGCTCGACGGCAAGCCAGCGGTCTACGCGTTGGAAGGTTCCATAGCCATCACGGGCGCGCTGGTGCAGTGGCTGCGCGACAACCTGCACATGATCCAGGACAGCGCCGAAGTCGAGCGCCTGGCCACCACCGTGGAAGACAATGGCGGTGTCTACTTCGTGCCCGCCTTCTCTGGGCTCTACGCGCCGCACTGGAACGAAGGTGCCCGCGGCCTGATCATCGGCCTGACCCGCTATGCCAATCGCGGCCACATCGCCCGGGCCTGCTTGGAGGCTACGGCGTTCCAGACCCACGAGGTCCTGGAGGCGATGGAGAAGGATTCCGGCATCCCGGTGCGGGAGTTGCGCTCGGACGGCGGCATGGTCGCCAACGTGACCCTGATGCAGTTCCAGGCCGATATCCTCGACGTTCCTGTCGTGCGGCCGAAGGTGACGGAGACCACAGCGCTGGGAGCCGCCTACGCTGCGGGCCTCGCGACCGGATACTGGAAGAGCACGGACGACCTCGTGCGCAACTGGGGAATCGACCGGCGCTGGGAGCCAAATATGGACGCGACGCAGCGCCGGCGCATCACCGCGGACTGGGGCCGGGCGGTGAAGCGCGCCTTCGACTGGGACAGGCAGGACGACTGACGTTCACCCCGGCATCGACCACCCCGGAAACACAAGACGACGTCGGCGGACATGCCATGACGTCGCCACTCCTGGGGGAGCTTCTCGGCACGATGGTGCTGATCATCCTCGGCAAAGGGGTTGTGGCCGGGGCCCTCCTTGCGCGGCTCGGAGGCGGAAGGCGCAGGCTGAATCGCGACCACCGCTGGCTGGGCCTTCGCCGTCCTGGCTGGGCCTTCGCCGTCCTGGCCGGGATCTTCGTCGCCGCTGCGACGGGCAAACCCGACGCGCACACCGACCCCGCGGTCACGATCGCGGCGGCGATCGCCTCCGGTGCTCACGAACGTCCGCAATGGGGCCGCCTGCGTCGTCACGGCCCTGAGCGGGGTGGACCCTGTCATCTTCGAAGCACGGGGTCGGCGGCCCGATGCAGCGGTCGCCGCCGATGTACCGCGCGTCATCCGTTCGGATTTCTCCCTCGACTTGCCGGGGCACGCAGGGCCTGCGGACATGGCCGTCGGACAAGGCCGATCGACGCTTGCCGACAACGATCGTCATGGCTGGATGCGGTGGATCGATCTCCGATCAACCCTCTCGGCCGTCGAATGAGAGCTTGGCCGATCCGCAACAAGCTCAGGCGGTGTGGCGCTGGCCGACGACGAGGCGCAAGCCTGCCGGGCCGACGGACGCCTCGGCGAGGATGGCGGTGGCCTTGCGCGCCAGTTCTCCGCGCTGGAACGGCTTCTGGACGATGCGCTCGGCCCCGACCTCGCCCGCCTGCATCAGCGCCGCGGTGTCGGCGTATCCGGTGACGAACATCACGGGAAGATGCGGCCAGCGAAGGCGGATCTGGCACGCGGCCTCGGCCCCGTTCATGCCCGGCATGGCGAAGTCCAGAACGATCAGGTCGACACAGGCGTCGGATTCGAGAGCGGAGAGAGCGGCAAGGCCAGAGCCCGCCTCGCGGATGCGATAGCCGTTCTCGGACAGGATCGAGGTGGTGATCTCGCGCACCGCACTATCGTCGTCCACCACGAGGACCACCGGCCGATCGCCCGCCCGACGCTGCTCGGCGCAGTCGGCAACAGGCCGGAATGCCTCGCGGGCCGGGGAGGTGGCCTCCGCCCGCGGAAGGTAGATCCGCACCGAGGTGCCTTCGCCCACGCATGTGTCGATGCGAACACCGCCGCCGGACTGCTTCACGAAGCCATAGACTTGTGCGAGGCCGAGGCCAGACCCCTTATCGACCGCCTTCGTGGTGAAGAACGGCTCGAACACACGGGCCAGGACCTCGGGCGCAATCCCGGTACCGGTGTCGCTCACCGCGAGCATCACGTACTCGCCGGGCACCGGCTCTTCCGCACGGGCAGGGGTCCGCGTCAGGGTGACGTTCGCGGTCTCGATGGTGAGGCAACCCCCCACGGCCATGGCGTCGCGCGCGTTGATCGCGAGGTTCAGGATCACGAGCTCGATCTGCGTCGCATCGACAAGGGCTGACCAGAGATCGGATTGCAGCGTCATCTCGATGCGCACCGCACCGCCGATCGAGCTCTGCAGGAGATCGCGCATGGACGAGACGGTCTGGTTCAGCTCCACCGGCGTCGGCTCCAGGCGCTGACGACGGGAGAAGGCGAGGAGTTGCGCCGTCAGGCGTGCTCCGCGGTCGGCGGCACCACGCATCATCTGAAGGCGGCGCTGCGACCGCTCGTCGGGGATGGCACGCTCCAGGAACTCGATGTTGCCGGAGATCACCGTCAGCAGATTGTTGAAATCATGGGCGACGCCGCTGGTGAGTTGGCCGACGGCTTCCAGGCGCTGCGCCTGGCGGAGAGCCTCCTCGACCCGCTCGCGCTCGGCAATCTGGCGGTGCAGCTCGGCATTGGCGGCAGCGAGGTCGCTCGTGCGCGTTTTCACACGGGCCTCCAGGGTCGCGTTGAGGTCCCGCAGATCCTGGACTGCGCGCTCGCGCTCGGCATGGGCGCGCGCCTCGGCGAGGGCGCGCAGGATGGTCCGGGGCAGGCGGTCGAGGCGCTGCTTGGTCACGTAGTCGGTGGCACCCCGCTTCAGGGCTTCCACCGCGACATCCTCGCCGAGGGTGCCCGAGACGAAGACGAAGGGCGTACCCGGACAATGGGTGCGAGCGATCGCCAGGGCGCTGAGGCCGTCGAAGGTCGGCAGAACGTAGTCGGCGAGGATGAGGTGATGCCCGCAGGACGCAGCTGCAGCGGTGAAGTCCGGCGCGGTCATCACCCGGTCGATCGTATACGGACGCCCGAGATCGTCGAGCACCGCACCGAGGAGTTCCGTATCGAGGTCGCTGTCTTCGAGAAGGAGGATTCTCAGGAGTGCCGGACCGACATCATCCTGCGTCGCCTGATCGGGCTGAGTCACGTGTTCGATGGCCAACCTCCTCCCCGATGCGGGGGCGGCTCGTTCAGGACCGCCCAGAATACGCCGAGATCCTGGATCGCCTCGAAGAATTCCGTGAACCCAACGGGCTTGACCACGAAAGCGTTCACGCCGAGGTCGTAGGACCGCACGAGGTCGGTCTCCTCCCGCGAGGAGGTCAGCATCACGACCGGAATCGCGCGGGTCCGGACATCGCCCTTGACCTGCGCGAGGACCTCCAGGCCGTCGACCTTGGGCAGCTTGAGGTCGAGGAGGACGACGGCCGGGTCGCGCGTATCCCGGCCCGCGAAGTCGCCGCGGCGATAGAGGAAGTCGAGTGCCTCCGCACCGTCGCGACAAATCACGATCTCATTGGCGAGTTGGCTCTTCTCCAGGGCGGCAAGGGTGAGTTCGATGTCGTTCGGATTGTCCTCGACGAGGAGGATCGGCTTCAGATCGGGCATGGATCAGCGCGCTTCCCTGGGGTTCCGCGACGATCGGGCTCGGTTCGCGGCATTCGGATTGGGCACCGCCCTCGGTGTCGGCAGCGTGAAGTAGAAGGTTGCGCCGTGTCCCACGGCTCCTTCGGCCCAGGTGCGACCGCCATGGCGCTCGACGATGCGCCGCACATTCGCAAGTCCGATGCCGGTTCCCTCGAATTCCTCCACCCGGTGCAGGCGCTGGAACACCCCGAACAGCTTGTCGACATAGGCCATGTCGAACCCGACGCCGTTGTCGCGCACGAAGAAGACGGCCTGCTCCGCTCCGTCGTCCTCCTGTCCGGTGTCGGGGCTCCGACCATCGAGACGACCGATCTCGATCGCCGCATCCGGCCGACCACGGGTGTACTTGACGGCGTTCGAGAGCAGATTTTCGATGACGAGGCGCAGCATCACCGGATCGGCGTTGACCCGTCCGAGCTGTCCGATGGTCCAGTGGATCGTCCGCTCCGAGGAGACGTCACGAAGCACAGAGCGACGGACCTCCTCGACCAGCGCGTTGAGATCGCCGGCGACCGGGTTCAGGGCGTTGCGGCCCATCTGCGAGAAGCGCAGCAGGTTGTCGACCAGAGTACCCGCCGAGAAGGCCGCCTCGATGATCGTGTTGATGTAGTGCCGCCCCTTCTCGGATAAGAGGCTGCCTTCGCGCGATCGCAACAGCTCCGAGTACCCGACGATATGCCGGAAGGGCGCGCGGAGGTCGTGGCTGACCGAGTAGGAGAAGGCTTCCAGTTCCTTGTTGGAGCGCTGCAATTCCTCGCTCAGGGAGGCGAGCTCCTCCGCCCGCCGCAGAACGATCCCGAGCACGGAGGCCCTCAGGTCCTTCACCGATTCGATCTCAGCCCGCATCCAGGGGAGGGCGCGGTTCTGCAATGTCTCCTTCCAGATGGCGAAGGATTGCCGAGGGTGCAATCGTTCGAGGCCGCCGGCCGGATCGGGCACGGCGGCCTTGGTCGGGTCGCCGCCCCACTTCACAGTGCGCACCACCTCGGGTCGGAACCAGAGCACATAGCTGGCATATTTCTGCGAGATCGAGATCGCCAAGAGGCCGCTCGCCCGTTCGGCGAAGGCGCGTGCCGGCGGATAGACTTCACTCAGCGCATCCGTGGCGACGAGGTCGGCACCGCCGGGCCCGCTGGAGAGCCATTGGTAGATTGCCCGCACTTCGGATTCCCGCGGCGTCGCGCCGAGGAGCCGGCAGGTGTCCGAGGTGATCACGGCCGCGCCTGATGCTCCGGCGAGGGCCAGGACGTCGTCGGAATGCTTCAGCAAGCCGTCGAGGAAGTTTTCCTCTTCCGCCATGAAGCCGAGGAGCCGCGACTGGATCGCCCCCAGGCGCAGGCGCTGTTCGGTCTCCGCGCCACGCTCCTTGGCCGCGAGCTGAAGCGCGAAGATGCGGGTGAGGAAGTCGCAGGCGTTGCGGGCCTGGAGCGGCACGCGGCGGGGCTCGGCATTGTGGCAGGAAATTAGGCCCCAGAGGACGCCGTCGACCAGGATCGACACCGACATCGACGCCATCGTGCCCATGTTGCGCATGTACTCGACATGCACCGGCGAAACGCTGCGCAGAATCGACTGGCTGAGGTCGAGGGGCTCCGCGTCCTCGCCGGCCTCCCGCAGGATGGGGACCGGCCGGTACCCGGCATCGGGGATGATCCGCAGGCGGTTGCGCCGGTAAAGCTCCCGGGCCTGGGCGGGGATGTCGGACGCGGGAAAGCGGAGGTCGAGGTAGGAGGGCAAGGCGCCGTTGCCATCCTCGGCGATGACGGTGCCGTGCCAGTCCCGGTCGAACCGATAGACGAGGGTACGGTCGAAGCCGGTGATATGGCGGATGTCGACGGCCACGAGGTGACACAGCGCGGCGACGGAGGCGGCGTCGTGCAGACCCTCCACGAAGCGGCTCAGGCGCGGGTAGAGCGCGTCGAGGCTGTGGTCGGATGCGAAGACGCTCGCGACCGCTTCGAATTCCAGAATGATGAGCCCGGCCGAGCGATGGATCGCGAGGTCGTAGGCGAGGGGCCCCTCGGGGGTGGCCAGGGTCACGGTGCGCAGGTACTGGGCGCCGTCGCGCTCGGATTCCGCCGCTCCCTCCAGCAGGAGGCCGGCGAGTTCCGGAAAGACCGCATCGCAGGGTTGGCCGAGGCAGGCCTCGACACCCCCGGGGACGTTGGCACTCGCCTGGACGATTCGGCCGTCCGTCGCCCGGAGGGCGAGGAGGAAGCCGTGCGGCTGGAGCGTCCCGAGGCGGTGGATCGGCTCACGGTCGCAGACGGTCAGAGCTTCGGCGGGCGACAAGCCCATGTCCAACCCCCGCGAATCCACCGTCAAAGCCTCCGCTCCCCCCGACCGTCCCCGTCATGCGCGTCCTCTCGCGTTTGGTTACGCGGATCGCGCGGGCGGCGCAACGCGACCCGGCGCGCGGCAGCCACAACAGACCGCGAGAACTCCCGTACCCCGTCGCGCCCGCCAGCCCCGCAATCTCCGGTCGACATCCCTGCGGGCCGCTCTAGCTTCCGAAGAGGATCGACTCCGTCCAACGCGGCGGGATCGACGACAAGGGGGGGACGACATGGCGAAGCGCGAGCGCATGGAACCGACGCCGCCAGAGCTCCTGAGCCCCTGGCGGACCGAGGCGCGGGCCAGACTGCAGGCCGAGGCACGCGATTTCGCCCGGGACGTCGTGATGCCGCTCGCCGACGCGCTCGATCCGCAGAAGGCGGAGATGCCGCGAAGCCTCATCGATCAAATGGCCGCCAAGGGCTGGTTCGGCATCACGATCCCGGCCGAGCAGGGCGGCCTCGGCCACGGCGTGTTCGAGTACTGCCTCGTCTCCGAGGAACTCGCCCGGGCCTGGCTCTCGGTGGGCAGCATCCTGGCGCGGGGCCAGGGTCTCGGCACCCAGACCCTCGATCCAGAGCGGCGAAAGGCCCTTCTGGAGAAGTCGGCGAAGGGACAGTGGATCGGCGGCATCGCCCTCTCGGAGCCCACCGCCGGCTCGGACCTCGCCGGCGTGCAGACCCGGGCGGTACGCGAGGGCGACACCTGGGTGTTGACTGGAACCAAGCGCTGGGCGGGCTTCGCCAAGGCCGCGGACTTCGTCGAGGTCTTGGCCCGGACCCGCGATCCCGAGCCAGGCGAGCCACGCTCGGCGGGGCTCGAACCCTTCCTCGTCGTGAAGGAGCCCGGCACCTTTCCGCCCGGCATGACCGGCCGAGTCATCGACAAGATCGGCTATCACGGCTTCCTCACCTTCGAACTGGACCTCGACGGCGTGCGGGTGCCGGAGACCGATCGCCTCACCGGGCTCTACGGCGACCAGGGCGCCGACGCGGATTCCGGGGGCTTCGCTTCGGTCCAGCGGGGGCTCAACATCGCACGGGTGCACACGGCGGCCCGCGCGGTCGGCGTGGCCCGGGCGGCCCTGGAGGATTGCCAGGCCTACCTGCAGGAGCGCGAGCAGTTCGGGCACCCGATCGGCGACTTCCAGGCCCTGCGCTTCGCCCTGGCCGACATGGCGGCCGACGTCGCGCAGGCGCGCGCCTTCTGGAACCAGGTGGCCCACCTGCTCGATGCCGGCGAGCCGGCCGAGAGCGAGTCGGCGATGGTCAAGCTCGTCGCCACGGAAATGGCGGTGCGGGTCACCAACCAGGCGATGCAGCTCCATGGCGGGAACGGCTACACCACCGAACGCCGCGTGGAGCGCTACTGGCGCGACGCGCGCCTGACGACGATCTTCGAGGGAACGAGCGAGATCCAGCGCCGGATCATCAGCGACCGGATGCTGCCGAAGCCCTGACGCACCGGTACCGACGTCAGCGTCCGACCATCACCAGACGCAGCTTGTCGGCGAGATCCTCGCGCCGGTAGGGCTTGCTGAGGAGCGGCAGGTCGACGGGAACGCCCTGCTCGCCGAGGGCCGAGCCGGTATAGCCCGAGGCGAGCAGCACCCGCAGACCGGGACGCAGGGACCGAGCGTGGGTCGCGAGCTCGACGCCGTTCATCCCGCCGGGCATGACCACGTCGGAGAACAGGATGTCGATGCGCTCCGGTCCCTTGAGGCGTTCCAGCGCCTCGGCCGCATGGGTGGCGGTGAGGGTCCGGTAGCCGAGTTCCGACAGGCTCTCCACCGCCATCTCCAGCACGGCGGCCTCGTCCTCGACCACCAGGACGACCTCGCCCTCCGCGGCCCGACGCAGGGGCAGGAGCCCGTCCGTCCGGGCGGCCTGCACGACCGGCTCGGCCGAGCGCGGCAGGTCGATGGTGATGCTGGTGCCCTGGCCCGGCACGCTCGCGACCCGGACCTGCCCGCCGCCCTGGCGCGCGAAGCCGTAGACCTGGCTGAGACCGAGCCCGGTGCCTTTCCCGACATCCTTGGTGGTGAAGAACGGCTCGAAGGCTCGGGCGGCCGTGGCCGCATCCATGCCGAGGCCGGTATCCGTGACCGTGACGCGGACGTAATCGCCGAGGGACAGATCGGGCCAGGCCGCCCGGCGCTCCGGGGTGAGGGACAGGTTCTCGGTCCGGATCGTCAGGGTGCCGCCACTCGGCATGGCGTCGCGGGCATTCACCGCGAGGTTCAGGATGGCGCTCTCGAACTGTCCGGGATCGAGGCGGACGGGATCGAGGGCCGCGTCGAGGTCGAGGACGATGTCGACGGTCTCGCCGACCGCGC
This sequence comes from Methylobacterium sp. 001424705, assembly GCF_059816145.1. Lineage (NCBI taxonomy): Bacteria > Pseudomonadati > Pseudomonadota > Alphaproteobacteria > Hyphomicrobiales > Methylobacteriaceae > Methylobacterium > Methylobacterium sp. 001424705. The sequence goes on from NZ_JCBANU010000027.1 coordinate 17,411, forward strand.
GCTGCAGCAGGCCCTGGAAGTCCTTGATGAGGTGGTTGGGATTGACGGTCTCGGGTCGCAGGACCTGCCGGCGCGAGAACGACAGGAGCTTCTCGGTGACCTCGGCTCCGCGCCGGGCCGCCGTCATCGCCGAGGTCGCCAGCCGTTCGACCCGCTGGGCGTTGTCGGGCCGGCGCACGATCATGTCGAGGTTTCCGACGATGACCGTGAGGAGGTTGTTGAAGTCGTGGGCGACACCACCCGTGAGCTGGCCGATCGCCTCCATCTTCTGCGCCTGGCTGAGGCGCTGCTCGGCCTCGTGCCGATCGGTGGTGTCGATGACCACGCCGGCCATGCTGGCGGGGGTTCCATCCGGGTCCCGATAGAGCCGGCCGCGCACGTCGATCCAGCGCTCGGCACCGTCCCCGGCCCGGGTGATGCGACACTGGAAACAGAGGGTGTTCTCCACCTGCGCCCGCGCCATGGCGGCTTCCGCCAGCGCCCGGTCGTCAACGACCACATGCCCCAGGAAGTCGGCGAGGCCCCAGCGCGGAAGCAGGCTGTCGTAGCCGAAGATGCGGTCGTGCCGCAGCGTGCGAACGGAGGCCCCGGTCCGGAGGTCGAGGGTCCAGTTGCCCATATCCGCGGCCTCGAGGGCGATCGCGACGTTGTCGCGGGCAATCTCGAGCTCGGCCCGCTGGCGCTCGCTCTGGACGGCGGCCGCCTCCGCGGCGCCGTAGAGGACGTCGACCTCGCGCAGGTAGATGGCCAGGACGACGATGCCGGCCGCCAGGGCCTCCAGCCGCCCGGCGAACCAGCCCACCGTACCTCGAGCGGCGCCCGGCAGAGTGATGAGGTTGTCGAAGACGAGGAGCAGCAGCGAAACCGCGAGCCAGAGCTGCAGCACGGTGCGCAGGCGCGTGCGCCAGCACAGGGTCGCAAGGGCCGCCACCGTGAGGAGCACCACGGCCGGACCGACTCCCGACGTGGTCAGCAGCCAGTAATTGTCGCCCTCGACGCTGCGGGGCAGATAGTCGACGTAGGCAACGACGATCCAGCTCAGCCCACCGGCGGCGGCTGCGACGGCCAGGGCGGTGAGGCCGCCGACGGCCCCGACCCGGGCGTGCGGCACGAGGCGCGGGCGCCGGTCGCCCTCCATGATCGCGTAGGGCAGGGCGAAGAGCGGCGGCCCCACATGCCATAGGGTCCAGAGCCAGGTCGTGGTGCCCGGCCCCGAGCCGATAATCCGTCCCGGTCCGAACAGGCCCGGGAAGCTGAGGAGTTGAACCGCGACGATGAGTGTCGTGAACAGGCTGCCGGCGGCGAGAACCAGCAGCGGCACCGACCGGGTGCGCCGGTATTGCGCGAAGAAAAGGCAGGTTGTGACCGCGTAGACCGTGATCAGCGCGGCTTGGTAGCTCGGGACGAATCCCGGCATCGCGCCCATCGGCTCCGCCACGATGGGCAGGAGGGCGAGCGTCAGAAGCCCGAAGGCGGCGGCGACCGCAACCGCGAATCGCCTTTGCGAGGGGGTCGTCCCGGCATCCGCCAAGGTCGAGAGGCCTGGAGGGCCAGCGCAGTCCGGCACGATGTTGCTCCCGGCCGCGCGCCGACGGCGGATCGCCCGGCCGACAGGACCTGCTTCGGTCTAGCACCATCCTCGCCGGGGCGACATCGTTCGTCCGACATCGGACCTTCCTGCCTCGTCCGTATGGTTCGCGCCGTTGCCGGGGAGCGACATCGGTCCTTCCGGTCCCCATGCGGGGCCCGGAACCGGATCAGGCGGGAACGCGGCGTCCATCCCAGGCAAAGACCCCGCCCGTATCCTCCGGCCCGAGCCCCTCGATCACCCGCAGCAGGTGCGCCGCGCTCGTCTCGGGGGTGAACAGACCGGGGGTGTTGGGGTCCGGTCGGAAGGGTTCGGACAGGGCCGTGGTCACGGTGCCGGGATGCAGGCCCGCCACGATCGCATCGGGGTGGGTGCGGCGTGCCTCGATCGCAAGGGTGCGCAGGATCTGATTCAGGGCCGCCTTCGACGCGCGGTAGGCGTACCAGCCACCGAGACGATTGTCGGAGATCGAGCCGACCCGCGCCGACAGCGCGGCGAAGACGCTGCGCCCGGCGCGCGGCATCAGCGGCAGGAAGTGCTTGGCCGCCAGGGCCGGACCGATCGCGTTCACCGCGAAGACCGCGGCCATGGCCGCCGGATCCAGGGTCCGGATCGCCTTCTCGGGCGCGACGCCGGACCCGTGGAGGAGCCCCGCAGCGACGACGACAAGGCCCACCGGACCGTGACGCCCGACGCGCTCGGCCGCGATACGGACGGACGCCTCATCGGTCAGGTCGATCGGTCCCACCGCCACGGGCCCAGCCTCGACGGTCCCCGACCGCGAGAGGGCGAAGACCGATCCGTAGGTCCCCCGGCCCACGAGGCCGGCGACGAGGGCCCGGCCGATCCCGCCGGAGGCGCCGATCACCACGGCGCTGGGCGGCGAGGCAGGCATGGATGGGTTCCGTTCCCGTCACGCGAAACGGCCGCGCGATGGGGATCGCGCGGCCGTTCCGAAGGTTCCCGAGACTTACGAGCAGCCGGTCGTCGAGCCGCAGGTGTCGCACTTCAGGCAGGTGCCGTTCCGGACGAGCGTGAAGTTCGCGCATTCCGGGCAGGCTTCGCCGACGTAGCCCTTCATCTTCGCCTCGGCGCGGCGATCGGAGACCGTGCGCTCGGGCTTGATCGGGTCGGACTTGGCGAAGGGCAAGGCGTTGACCAGGGCCTCGGCCTGGCCGGCCTGGACCGGCTCGGCCTTCAAAGCCGTGGCACCGCGCAGCGCATGGACCACGCCGCCGGCGGGGGTGGTCTGGCCAGCGCTTGCCGCGCCGACACCGACGGTGCCGCCGGCGGGTCCGCCCTGGATCAGGGTGAGCCGGTCGGCCGAGCCACGCAGGAGGCCGCGGGAGACGACGCTGGAGGCGGTGGCTTCCGTCCGGCCGGGCTCGCGGGTGGTGTCGGTCTCGCCGCCGCCGATCACCGTGCCTCCGATCTCGGACGGGTTGACGTGGGCCAGATCCGCGCGGCCGAGGTAGGACACGGCGAGCTCGCGGAAGACGTAGTCGAGGAGCGAAGTCGCGTTCTTGATCGCGTCGTTGCCTTGCACGAAGCCCGCGGGTTCGAAGCGGGTGAAAGTGAAGGCCTCGACGTATTCCTCCAGCGGCACGCCGTACTGGAGCCCAAGCGAGATCGCGATAGCGAAGTTGTTCATCAGGCTGCGGAAGGTGGCGCCTTCCTTGTGCATGTCGATGAAGATCTCGCCGAGGCGACCGTCATCGTACTCGCCGGTCCGCAGGTAGACCTTGTGCCCGCCCACGACCGCCTTCTGGGTGTAGCCCTTCCGACGATGGGGCATCTTCTCGCGGGAGCGGATGCGCTCGACGCGCTCGATCACCCGCTCGACGATCTTCTCCGCGACCTGCGCGGCCTTGGCGGCGGCCGGGGCCGCGATCAGCGCCTCGACCAAGTCCTCGGCGTCGTCGTCCTCGTCGGCGATCAGGGCCGAGTTCAGGGGCTGCGAGAGCTTCGAGCCGTCGCGGTAGAGGGCGTTGGCCTTGAGGGCCAGGGTCCAGGACAGCTTGTAAGCGTTCTTGCAATCCTCGACCGTCGCGTCGTTGGGCATGTTGATGGTCTTGGAGATGGCGCCCGAGATGAAGGGCTGCGCCGCCGCCATCATGCGGATGTGGCTCTCCACCGAGAGGTAGCGCTTGCCGATGCGGCCGCACGGGTTGGCGCAATCGAACACCGCGTAGTGTTCCGGCTTGAGGAAGGGCGCACCCTCCAGGGTCATCGCACCGCAGATGTGGGTGTTGGCCGCTTCGATGTCCTTCTTCGAATAGCCCAGGAAGGGCAGGATCTCGAAGGTCGGATCGGCAAGCTTCTCGGCCGGAACCTTGAGCACGTCCTTCAGGAAGTCGTCGCCCAGGGTCCAGCGGTTGAACACGAACTTGATGTCGAAGGCCGACTTCAGGCCCGCCTCCACCGCCGCGAGCTTGTCGTCGGTGAAGCCCTTGGCGCGGAGCGACCCGGGGTTGATCGCCGGCGCCTGGCCCATCGAACCGTGGCCGACCGCGTAGGCCTCGATCTCGGCGATCTCGGATTCCCGGTAGCCGAGGGTGCGCAGGGCATCCGGCACCGCGCGGTTGATGATCTTGAAGTAGCCGCCGCCAGCGAGCTTCTTGAACTTCACCAGGGCGAAGTCCGGCTCGATGCCGGTGGTGTCGCAATCCATCACGAGGCCGATTGTGCCGGTGGGCGCGATGACGGTCGCCTGAGCGTTGCGGTAGCCGTGCTCCTCGCCCAGCGCCAGGGCGCGGTCCCAGGCGTGCTTCGCCCGCTCGGCGATGTCGGTTTGGGGCACGTTGGCCAGATCGAGGGGCACCGGGGCGATCGAAAGGAACTCGTAGCCCTCCGCGTCGCCGTGGGCGGCGCGACGGTGGTTGCGGATCACCTTGAGCATGGCATCCGCGTTCTCCTCGTAGGCCGGGAAGGCCCCGAGTTCGCCGGCCATCTCGGCGGAGGTGGCGTAGGCCACGCCGGTCATGATCGCCGTGAGGGCGCCGGCCAGCGCACGACCCTTCTCGGAGTCGTAGGGCAGGCCCATGCTCATCAGCAGGCCGCCGATATTGGCGTAGCCCAGACCGAGGGTGCGGTAGCGGTACGAGAGCTCTGCGATCTCCTTCGAGGGGAACTGCGCCATCATCACCGAGATCTCGAGCACGACCGTCCAGAGGCGGTTGAGATGCTCGAAGGTCGCGACGTCGAAGTGGTTCGTGGCGCGGTCGTACATCGTCAGCAGGTTGGCCGAGGCCAGGTTGCAGGCGGTGTCGTCGAGGAACATGTATTCGGAGCACGGATTCGACGCCCGGATCCGGCCGCCCGCCGGGCAGGTGTGCCAGTCGTTCATCGTCGTGTTGAAGTGCAGGCCCGGATCGGCCGAGGCCCAGGCGGCCTCACCGATCTTTTCCCAAAGGTCGCGGGCCTTCACGGTTTTCGTGGTCTTGCCGGTGGTGCGGGCGGTGAGGTTCCAGTCGGCATCGGACTCGACCGCGCGCAGGAAGTCGTCGGTGAGAGAGACCGAGTTGTTGGAGTTCTGGCCGGCGACGGTGAGGTAGGCTTCCGAATCCCAGTCGGTGTCGTAGACGGGGAAGTCGATCTTGGTGAAGCCCTGGCGGGCGAACTGGATCACGCGCTTCGTGTAGGAATCCGGTACCGCGTCCTTGCGGGCGGCCTTGACGGCCTTCTTCAGGACGGGATTGCGCTCGGGGTCGAAGCAGGCATCGCCCTCGGCCTCGCACTGGGTGCAGGCCTTCATCACCGCGCTCAGGTGCTTGGAGACGATCTTGGAGCCTGTGACGAGGGCAGCGACCTTCTGCTCCTCCTTCACCTTCCAGTCGATGTACTGCTCGATATCCGGATGGTCGATGTCGACGATGACCATCTTGGCCGCGCGCCGGGTGGTGCCACCCGACTTGATCGCACCCGCGGCCCGGTCGCCGATCTTGAGGAAGGACATCAGGCCGGAGGACTTGCCGCCGCCGCCGAGCTTCTCGTTCTCGCCGCGCAGCAGCGAGAAGTTCGAGCCGGTGCCCGAGCCGTACTTGAACAGGCGCGCCTCGCGGACCCAGAGGTCCATGATGCCGCCCTCGTTGACGAGGTCGTCCTGCACGCCCTGGATGAAGCAGGCATGCGGCTGCGGGTGCTCGTAGGACGAGGCGGACTTCGTCAGTTCACCGGTGCGGTAATCGACGTAGTAGTGCCCCTGCGCCGGGCCATCGATGCCGTAGGCCCAGTGGAGGCCGGTATTGAACCATTGCGGCGAGTTCGGCGCCACCATCTGGCGGGCGAGCATGAAGCGCAGCTCGTCGAGGAAGGCCGAGGCGTCCGCCTCGGACGTGAAGTAACCGCCCTTCCAGCCCCAGTAGGTCCAGCAGCCGGCGAGACGGTCGAAGACCTGCGTCGACGAGATCTCGGAAACGTAGCGCTCGGCCTCGGGCAGCTCGGCCAGCGCGACGAGATCCGGCTCCGAACGCCACAGGAACGACGGCACGTCGTTCTCCTCGACCTTCTTCAGGGACGCCGGTACGCCGGCCTTGCGGAAGTACTTCTGTGCGAGGACGTCGCTGGCCACCTGGGACCAGCTCTCCGGCACCTCGATCCCGTCGAGGCGGAAGACCGTGGAACCGTCCGGGTTCCGGATCTCGCTCAGGGTCTTGCGAAAGGGAATCGTCGCGTAAGGGGATTGTCCGGCCGTGGTATGGCGCCGTTCGAACCGCATGGAACCTGTCTCCCGAGCCGCCTGAAGAAGTGCGGCGCCGTGTCGAAGAATGATGAAGCCAAGCGTCCGCGAACGCCGCGAAGCGCCGGAATGGGTCTCGAAAATTCGGTGGTCCGCCGGTGACGCGACAGCCTCGGCGACGATCCGAAGGTATGCCAGCCCGGGGCCTCACGTCAATAACTAGTGTGCCGACTGCCTGTTCCGAGCTACATGTAGTGGGTGACGTCTTATTCCTGTGGATATCGCGACCCGATCCGTAAGTGCCCTTTTCGCTTGATGGATTCGGAGGCGAAAAATTTTCCACCCACAGGTGGTGCCACCCTCGCCGGTGGTGCCCGCAGGGTTAACGGCGCCGGGTGTGAGATTTCCGCCGCATCGGGCTCAGGCCCTTCGCCTCGCGGGCGCCGCCGCGCGGCTGGACTTCACGCATGCGCCTCACCATAGTCCGCGTCGGAACACGATGGCGGGGCGCGGGTGCCCCATTCAGGCGAACGCGATGGCTCTCAAGGACACGCTCCTGCGGATCTTCACCTGGTGGAACGGGCAGACGATGTCGCTCGCGCTCTACACGGCGCGCAGCGGTCAGCGCGTCGGCGCGGACGATCTCGGCAACGTCTACTACCGGGCGCAGGGGCCGCTGATCGACCGTTCCGTCGGCACCGAGCGGCGCTGGGTGGTCTATAACGGATATGCCGACGCCTCGAAGGTGCCCCCGGGCTGGCGCGCTTGGCTCTGTCACAACGGCGACGTGCCCCCGAGCGAACAGGATTACACGCCGCGGGCCTGGCAGAAGCCCTACGTGGAGAACCTGACCGGCACCAGCGGCGCCTACCGCCCGCGCGGCTCGCAGTTGAATGTCGGCCAGCGCCCCGCCGCCACCGGCGACTACGTGCCCTGGAGCCCGGGCAACTGAGGGCAGGCCCTCCGGTCAGGGGCCGGCCCTTTTTCCACCAATCTTCGCGCGCTTATGAAGACCTCGCATCGTCGCGCCCGCCCGGGGCGCCAGCGAGGAGGGTCGTCCGTGAGCCGCAGCACAGCAGGATCGTCTCGCTCCGTGGTCAAGCGCCTCCTCCTCGCGTCGGTTGCGATCGGCCTCTCCGGCCTCCCGGCTGCCGCCGACAAGATCAAGAACCCCACCGCGGTGTTCTCGGGCCTCGACAAGATCACCGGGCGCATCGTTTCCTTCGAAGTGGCGGTGGACGAGACCGTGCAGTTCGGCGCCCTGCAGCTGACGCCGCGGGTCTGCTACAGCCGCCCGCCGACCGAGAGCCCGAAGACCACGGGCTTCCTCGAGGTCGACGAGGTTACCCTCGACAACAAGTATCGCCGCATCTTCACCGGCTGGATGTTCGCGTCGAGCCCCGGCCTGCACGCCATCGAGCATCCGATCTACGATGTCTGGCTCGTCGATTGTAAGGGCGGCTCCGACGTGATCGCCGAGGCGCGCGAGCAGGAAGATGTGCCCGCCATGGCCTCGAAGCCGGAGAAGACCCGGCGTCCAAAGAGCGGCCAGGACGCCACCCGGACCGCCCAGCAGGTGAATCCGAACGGCCAGGTGGATGTGGAAGCGCCGCGCGGGGTGCCGGTCCAGCCCAGGCAGAAGCCCTCGCGCAAGTTCTTCCCGTCGAACGAGGGGCCGGCCCCGGCGCCGCCGCCGCAGCAGCCGCAGTCGCTGTTCGACGCCCTGTTCCGTTAGGATGCACCGACGCGCGTCAGCCGAGGGCTAACGCGTCCAAAACCTGTTGCCCGCGCACCGATCCGTCCCCGGGCCAGACGGTCCAGTCTGCCCGTTGGTCGATCGCCTCGGCCAAGCGCCGCTTGTAGATGTGGCGCGGGAGTTCCTCCGCGCCGAACTGCATCAAGTGATCGGTCACGAACTGCGTGTCGGCGAGGCGGTAGGCGCCCGCGCGCAGACGGGCCACGAGATGCACCAGGGCGACCTTCGAGGCGTCGCGGACGGTGTGGAACATGCTCTCCCCGAAGAAGGCGGCTCCGAGGGAGACGCCGTAGAGGCCGCCGACCCGCTGGCCGTCGAGGAACACCTCCACCGTGTGGGCATGCCCGGCCTCGAAAAGGGCACCGTAGAGCTCGCGGATCCGGCCATTGATCCAGGTTCGCTGGGCATCACCCCGCGGCGCGGCGCAGCCGGCGATGACCGCATCGAAATCCTGATCGGTTCGGACCTCGAACACGTCCGACCGCACGGTTCGCGCGAGACGCTTGGCGACATGGAAGGCGTCGAGGGGCAGGACGCCGCGCGCCCGTGGTTCAACCCAGTAGATGGCCGGATCGTCGGCATCCTCCGCCATGGGAAAGATGCCGGCCGCATACGCCTTCAACAGGATCTCGGGCGTGATCTCGACGCGGTCGCCATCATACATGAGCGGAGTTTGAAGCGGTGCCACGTGGAAGGCCAGAGGGAGGCGCGCCGCACGGGGCGCCCGATTCACGAAAAAGGGCGGAACCTCTCGGTTCCGCCCTCGCATGCCACACGGCGGGGATGCTTAGAAATTCGGGCCGCCCGAGGTGGTGCCGAGATTCGGCACAATCCGATTCGGCTGCTCGGCGTTCCCGCCCTTCGCGGAATCCTCGAAGATCGCCTCGCGGTTGGTGGTGTAGGGCGCCTCGACCACCGAACCGGTCACGTCCATGTCGACGCGGCCATCGGCGTTGCGGTAGGCGCCGTAGGCCGACGGATTGTCGATCGGGCCACGGGTGGTGTTGCCGGCCTGCGGAACGGCCCGCTCGGGCTGGCCGACATTGCCGGACGGAGACTGCGCCAGGGCGGCAGAGGCAATCAGGGAGGCGGCGACGAAGGTCAGGCTGAAGGTGCGCATCGGAATCTTTCGGGAAGTCGGTCGTTAGGAATTCGGTCTCCGGCGGAGCAGGTCGCTTCGGGGCTCGAAAGGCCCGCTCCGGCTCCGCCTGACTGATCTGGGGGAGGAAGTCGTGACGGATCAAAGCGTTCCGGCACTTCCTTCGCTGGCAATCGGTCGCAGGCGACGGGCCTGGAAAGTGTTGAGATCATTCCCAAGGAACAAGCGAACGTCGTCGCAACGGCTCAGATTGGGCCAATCCGCGAACGGAGCTCAGCGTGAAAGAGATGATCCGGATCAGCTTGAATCTCATTCACGCGCAATTTGGTTGTGCGTGAACGCACATGGGTGGTCGATGACCCGCCAGGGGAGCGGACCGGCACGAAAAAGCCGGCCCGTTTCGGGGCCGGCTCGGGATCGAACAATCAGGGCAGACCCGCCGCGACGGGTTGTCCGATTAGCGGGCGGGGCCGCCGGACGTCGTACCTGTGTTCGGCACGCCGCGGTTGGTGTCGTTGGCATTGCCGCCCTTGGCCGAATCGACCGCGCCTGCGCCGGCGCTCATGCCGCGTTCGCCGGCCGGGGCCGTCGCTGCGCCCGGGACCGGCGCCATGTCGCGGGTCGAGGGGTTGTCGATCGGTCCGCGGGTGGTTCCACCCGCCTGCGGTACCGCCCGCTCGGGCTGGCCGACATTGCCGGAGGGCGATTGGGCGAGGGCGGGACCGGCGAGAAGGAGGCCGGCGAGAAGCGGGATGGTCAGGCGCACGCGGTGGGTATTCCTTGCAGGGCGGCCCGGCGGCAAATCCCGCGATCGAGCCTGGGCAGATGCTGGAAAACGAATCTGCGCCGGCGCTGTTCCCCCCCGGCTTACGGCGCCGACGGTTCGTCGAGGCCGCCATCGGCCAGGAACCCCTCGAGCCAATGGATGTCGTACTCTCCGTTCTGGACATCCGCATTGCGCACCAGGGTCCGGAACAGCGGCAGGGTGGTGTCGACACCGTCGACCACGAACTCGTCGAGGGCGCGGCGCAGGCGCATGAGGCACTCGTTGCGCGTGCGTCCGTGCACGATCAGCTTGCCGATCAGCGAGTCGTAGTTCGGCGGAATGCGATAGCCCTGGAACACGGCCGAATCCACGCGCACGCCGAGCCCGCCGGGCGGATGGAAATAGGTGATGAGCCCCGGCGAGGGACGGAAGGTCGCCGGATGCTCGGCATTGATGCGGCACTCGATGGCGTGCCCCTCGACCTTGATCTCGTCCTGCGTCATCGACAGAGGCAGACCGGCGGCGACGCGGATCTGCTCGTTCACCAAGTCGATGCCGGTGATCATCTCGGTGACGGGATGCTCGACCTGAATGCGGGTGTTCATCTCGATGAAGTAGAACTTTCCGTCCTCGTAGAGAAACTCCACCGTCCCGGCGCCGAGATATTGCAGGTCCTGCATCGCGCGGGCGCAGATGCCGCCGATCTCGGCGCGCATGTCGGCGTTGAGAGCCGGCGAGCCGCCTTCCTCCCAGACCTTCTGGTGCCGGCGCTGCAGGGAGCAGTCACGCTCGGCGAGGTGAACCGCGTTGCCGCGCCCGTCGCCAAGCACCTGAACCTCGATGTGTCGCGGCTTCTCCAGGTACTTCTCCAGGTAGACAGCATCGTCGCCGAAGGCCGCCTTGGCCTCGGTGCGGGCCATGCCGAGGGCCTGCTCCAAATCGGCCTCGGACCTCGCGACCTTCATACCGCGGCCACCGCCGCCGGAAGCCGCCTTGACCAGGACCGGATAGCCGATCTCGGCGGCGATCCGCTTGGCTTCCTCGGGATCCTCCACGCCGCCCTCGGAGCCGGGCACGCAAGGGATTCCCAGGCGCTTGGCGGTCCGCTTGGCCTCGATCTTGTCGCCCATGATGCGGATGTGCTCCGCCTTGGGGCCGATGAAGCCGATATTGTGGTGGGCCAGCACCTCGGCGAAGCGCGCATTCTCGGAGAGGAAGCCGTAGCCCGGGTGGACGGCGTCGGCCCCGGTGATCTCGCAAGCCGCGATGATCGAGGGAATGTTTAAGTAGCTGTCGCGGGCCGCCGGCGGCCCGATGCAGACGCTCTCGTCGGCGAGGCGCACATGCATCGCATCCGCGTCGGCGGTGGAGTGGACCGCCACGGTGGCGATCCCGAGTTCCTTGGCCGCACGCAGGATGCGCAGGGCGATCTCGCCCCGGTTGGCAATCAGGATCTTATCGAACATGGGTGCGGCCCTGCTCACTCGATGACGAGGAGGGGTTCGCCGAACTCGACGGGCTGGCCGTCCTCGACGAAGACGGCGGTGACGGTGCCGGCGCGGGGCGCAACGATCTCGTTGAAGGTCTTCATCGCCTCGATGAGCAGGAGCTTGTCGCCCGCCTCGACCTTCGAGCCGACATCGACGAACAGCTTCGCCTCGGGCGAGGGCCGGCGATAGGCGGTACCCACCATGGGGGAGGGGACCGAGCCGGGATGGCCGGCACCGGCCTTGCGGTCGAGGCCGCCCCCGGGACCGGGGACCGGAAGCGGCGCGGCGACGGCGGCCATCGCGGGCACCGGGGCCGGCGCGGGAGCCGCGACCTGCACCTGAACCGCCTCGATGCGGCGGGCGACGCGGATGCGCAGATCCCCCTTCTCGACCTCGATCTCGCTGAGATCGGTCTCGTTGATGAGCTTGGCGAGCTCGCGGACGAGCTCCGGATCGAAGGGGTCGTTCTTGGACATCGGCTCCTTGGGCATCGGCTCGGTCGTCTTCAGGTCAGGCGGAGGGTGCGGCTAGGGTCGCTGGCGGATGCCATGGCCGGGCGGAACACGCCCGGCAGCGACGACTCGGGTCTGGACGTCGAGGGCTCAGCAGCTGGCGTGGCCGCACTGGCGCACGTCGCTGATGGTCTTGCGGATCGGCTCGAGGCCGACCGCGCCGGGAATGATCTCGTCGCCGATGACGAAGGCGGGCGTGCCCGACAGGCCGAGCTTGTCGCCGAGGCCGACATTCTCGGACAGGGCGGCCTTCACCTCGGGGCCCTGCGCGTCCTTCATCAGGCGGGTGACGTCGAGGCCCATCTCCTTCGCCACGGCCACGGCGCGCTCGCCGTTCACCCGGCCCTTCGATTCCAGGAGCTTGGTATGGAATTCGAAGATCTTGTCGCCCTTGAGCTGCTGCTTGGCCGCGAGCGCGATCTTGCTGGCCTCCAGGGATTCGGCGCCGAGCACGGGGAAGTCCTTCAGGACGACGCGCAGCTTCGGGTCCCCCTTGATCAGGGCCTGGATGTCCGAGAGCGCCTTGCGGCAATACCCGCAATTGTAGTCGAAGAACTCGACCAGCGTGACGTCACCCGCGGGATTGCCCGCCACGACGCCGTGGGGCGAGTTGACCAGAGCCTCGCGGGATTCCTTCAGGGCCGCCGACTGGGCCAGCTTCTGGGTCTCCTGCTGCCGGCGCTCGCCCTCGGCGATCGCCTCCTGCAGAACCTCGGGATTCTTGACGAGGTAATCCTTGATGATCCCCTCGATCGCCTGGCGCTGCGCATCCGTGAAGGCGGCGGCCGGGGCGGGCTGGCTCGGGGTGGTCTGAGCCACCGCGGCGCCGAGGGTGCCGGCCAAGATCGTGGCGGAGAGCAGGGAGCGGAAGAGGGGCATACGTCCTCGCGGGGCGGGACCGGTCAGACGTAGGCCGGCCATCGGGGGTCGTGTCGTCGATGCGACATGCGGTTAGCGGCCGGGTTAGGCGTTTTCGCGGCGGGCGGTCAATCACCGAATGGCAGGTTTGGCCCTCGCGCGGCGCAGCCGCTATGACGGAGCCGATGAGCCAGCCCCTGATCCTCTCACCGAACCTGCCCTCCGAACGCGCGGCCCGCGTCGCCCCGTTCCTCGCCATGGACGTGATGTCGGCCGCCGCCGCCCGCGAGGCGCGCGGGGAGGCCGTCGTGCACATGGAGGTTGGGCAGCCCTCGGCACCGGCCCCGCGCGCGGTGATCGCGGCTGCACAGGCGGCTCTCGCGACCGGCGCACTGCCCTACACCCAGGCGCTCGGCCTCCCGGCCCTGCGCGAGCGCATCGCACGCCACTACGCCGAAACCTACGGGCTCGCGGTCTCACCGAGCCGGATCGTCGTGACGACCGGCTCTTCGGCCGGTTTCGTGCTCGCCTTCCTCGGCCTGTTCGATGCCGGCGCCCGCATCGCGGTTCCGCAACCGGGCTACCCGGCCTATCGCAGCCTCCTCAACGCCCTCGACCTCGTCCCGGCCCCCCTGGTGCTGCAGGAAGCGGACCGTTTCGCCCCCACCGGCGCCGCCCTCAAGGCGCTACACGAACGAGAGACCCTGTCCGGCATCCTCGTGATGAGCCCGGCCAACCCCTCCGGCACCGTGATCGAGCCGGCGCGCCTCGCCGACCTCTGTTCCACGTCCCGGGCGCTGGGGCTGCGCTTCATCTCCGACGAGATCTATCACGGGCTCGCCTACGGCGTGCCGACCGAGACGGCCCTGCGCTACGACGACGAAGCGATCGTCATCAACTCGTTCTCGAAGACCTGGTGCATGACGGGCTGGCGCATCGGCTGGATGGTGGTGCCGGACTGGCTCGCCCGGCCCGTCGAGCGGCTGGCGCAGAACCTCTACATCTCGGCGCCCTATCTCTCGCAGGTCGCGGCGCTGGCGGCCTTCGACGCCGTGGGCGAGGTCGAGGCGGTGCGCGCGGGCTACGCGGCCAACCGCGCCCTTCTCCTCGACGCCTTCCCGGGCCTTGGCCTGGGGCGGACGCACCCGGCCGACGGGGCCTTCTACCTCTACGCCGACGCCTCGAACCTCACCGACGATTCGGTGGCATTCTGCCGGCGGATGCTGGACGAAGCCGGGGTCGCCGCGACTCCGGGACTCGATTTCGACGGGCAGGATGGCGGCCACCACGTCCGCTTCTCGTTCGCGGGCTCGCACGCCGATTGCGTCGATGCGGTGCGGCGCCTCAAGGCTTGGCTTCGCTGAAACGCAAAACGGGGCGGGCTCGACGCCCACCCCGCTCGTTCTGGCTAATGACGGACGATCACTCGCCGGTCAGGGCCGCCTTGGTCCGGGACCACCAGCCGGCCCGCTTCGGACGATCCGGATCGGACGGGGGCGTGAGCACCACCGCCACCGGCTCGGGCGCCGGCTTGGACGCAAGCACCGGCTCCGTCGTCTGGGCCGCTTCGGCCTCCGGCTCGACCGCCACTGGCGCTTCCAGGGCGACCGGCGCGGCCGTCTCGGAGGCCGCGGGTGCCACCGCCTCGGACACCGCCGCGGCGCTCACCGGCTCCTCGCCGCCCAGGAAAGCGGACGGCGCGTCGGTTGCACCTTCATCGCCCTCCACCGAAGCGACCGGCCGATCGCCGAAGGCCTGCTCGTCACCGGTCCGGTGAGCGGAGTCCTGAGTTTCGGACTCGTCGCGCCCGGCTTCCTGGCCGACGGCTTCGCCATCGCGCCCGCGACCGTCACGGTCGCGCCCGCGGCCGCCGCGGCGACCCCGGCGGCGACGGCGGCCGCTGCCATCATCCTCGCCGGACGCAGGCGTCTCGGCCGACGCGACCGTCTCGTCGGCCTCGGCCTGCGCGGCGATGTCCTCGGACTCCTCGCCCTCGCCATCCTCGTCGCCCTCGGAGGCCGACTCGCCACCGATCTGCTCGCCCGCTTCGGTGCGACCGCCCCGCCGACGGCGACGGCGGCGACGTCCACCGCGGCCCTCGCCACCGTCGGCGGCCTTCTCACGGGTCTCTTCGGCCGGGGCGCCGGCCTCGGTCTCCTCGGTCTCGGCCTCGGCGACCTCCTCCTCGATCTCCGGATCGAAATCCTCCTCGGGCTCGAGGGCGGAGCTGATCGCCACGGCACGCACACCGGTCACCGGCCCCTCGGCACGGACCGCTGGCTCGCCACGTTCGAGCTGGAAGGCCGAGGTGGCAGCGAGGCGCTCATCGGCCGCGATGGTCAGCGAGACGCCGAAACGGACCTCCAGCTCGCGCAGGTGCGCCCGCTTCTGGTTCAGGATGTAGAGCGCCACCTCGGTGCGGGTGCGCAGGACGAGGTTGTGCGTCGTGCTCTTGAGGAGCGATTCCTCGATCGCCCGCAGGATCTGCAGCGCCACCGACGAGGTCGCCCGGACGTAGCCCGAGCCGCCGCAATGGGTGCAGGGCAGGGACGAGCTCTCCAGCATCCCGGTGCGGATGCGCTGGCGGCTCATCTCCAAGAGGCCGAAGGGCGAGATCCGGCCGACCTGGATGCGGGCGCGATCGTTCTTCAGGCACTCGTTGAGCTTCTTCTCCACGGCGCGGTTGTTGCGCTTCTCCTCCATGTCGATGAAGTCGATCACGACGAGGCCGGCAAGATCGCGCAGGCGCAGCTGGCGGGCGACCTCCTCGGCCGCCTCCAGGTTGGTGCGCAGGGCGGTGTCCTCGATGTCGTGCTCGCGGGTGGAGCGACCCGAGTTCACGTCGATGGAGACGAGGGCTTCCGTCGGGTTGATGACGAGGTAGCCGCCCGACTTCAGGGTGACGTGGGTGGAGAACATCGCGTCGAGCTGCTGCTCGACCCCGTAGCGCGCGAAGATCGGCGTCGCGTCCCGGTAGGGCTGCACGACCTTCGACTGGCCGGGCATCAGCATCCGCATGAAGTCGCGCGCCTCCCGATAGGCCTCGTCGCCCGCCACCAGGATGTCGTCGATGTCCTTGTTATAGAGGTCGCGAATGGCGCGCTTGATGAGCGAGCCTTCCTCGTAGACCAGCGCCGGAGCGGAGGACGACAGCGTCAGCTCGCGGACGCTCTCCCACAGGCGCATCAGGTACTCGAAGTCGCGCTTGATCTCAGGCTTGGTGCGCGAGGCGCCGGCCGTGCGCAGGATGACGCCCATCCCTTCCGGCACCTCCAGGTCCTGGGCGACTTCCTTGAGGCGCTTGCGGTCGGCGGCCGAGGTGATCTTGCGGGAGATGCCACCGCCACGTCCGGTATTCGGCATGAGCACCGAGTAGCGCCCGGCCAGAGACAGGTAGGTGGTCAGCGCCGCGCCCTTGGTGCCGCGCTCTTCCTTGACGACCTGCACCAGGATGATCTGGCGGCGCTTGATGACCTCCTGGATCTTGTAGTGGCGACGATAGGTGCGCGGGCGCTCGGGGATCTCGGCCAGGGCATCGCCGCCGACCTGAGCGATCTTCTGCGGGCGCTCGCCGTCCTCGCCCTCGCTCTCCTCGTCGTCCTCGTCGTCGTCCTCATCGGAATCGTCGTCGTCATCCTCGGACTCGTCGTCCGAATCGTCGTCCTCCGAATCCTCGTCGCTCTCGTCCGCATCGTCCTCGTCGGGCTCCTCCTCGGACGTGGGCCCGGCGGCGGGCGCCGCGATGTCTGGGTCGGCCTCGCCCATGGGTGCGGCTTCGAGCGCCAACTCGGCCGCCGGCTCGACCGGCGCCTCGGCGGTAGCACCAGCAGACCCTGCGTCGTCGGAGAACGGGACGTCCGACGCCGCCGGCTCGTCGCCCTCGGAGCTCTCGCCGCTGGCGAGGGCCGCTTGCGGCAGGTCGGCGGATTCATCGCTGCCGGGCAGGATCGGCGGCGGCGCGTCGCCGAGGCCGCCCTCGAGCAGCGCGTCGGCGACGCCGATCGCCGGATCGCTGGCCGAAGTCTCGTCGACGGAGGTCTCGTCGAAGGAGATCGGGTTGCCGTTGGCCTCGCCGGCAATCGGTGCGCCGACGTCCTCCGACGTCACCGTCTCGGACGTACGGGCCTTCTTGGCGGAGGTGCCGTCGCGACGACCGCGCGAGCGGCGGCGGGGCTTGCGCTCCTCGCGCTCCCGGTGCTCCTCGGCTTCGCGGGCCTCGTCCTCGAGCAGGGCCTGCCGGTCCGCGAGGGGGATCTGGTAGTAGTCCGGGTGGATCTCGCTGAAAGCGAGGAAGCCGTGGCGGTTGCCGCCGTACTCGATGAAGGCGGCCTGGAGCGAGGGCTCCACGCGCGTCACCTTGGCGAGGTAAATATTGCCGCGAAGCTGGCGCCTGTTGGCGGCCTCGAAGTCGAATTCCTCGACCCTAGACCCGTGAACCGTGACGACCCGGGTCTCCTCCGGGTGCATCGCGTCGATGAGCATCTTGTTGTTGTTGGCCATGACGAACTTTCGACATGGCGGTCGACGTCGTTCTCCTCGAACCGCGCGGTCCCGATGGGGCGCCGACCGGTCCGGGCGCGACGGCCCGGCGGATCGGTGCCCGTGACGACCCGGGGAAGGGGGTCGCGGAAGCTGTGGGGAAGGGATTGCCGCCAACCGCCGCTGGGCGCCGGATCTCGGCGCGCGTGGGGTTGATCCTGGCCAGGGGCGACGAGAAGGCGGCGCCACGCGAAACGCGCAGGCGTTGAACACGAGCAACGGCAACCGATGCTGTGTGTCCGCTCATTCTCTCCCTGACCTCGCGAAGACTGTATGGGCCCATCCGAGGACAGGCCGGCATGTGCAGAACGGTGCGGCGGCCGAAAAGGCCACCGAATGAACCGACTCCCACCCGGCCTTGCTGTGCCGCCATGTCTGACGCGGGGAACCGACTGCGAAGGCGATTCGACGCAATGCCGAACCGCGCCCGCGGGCCGCGGAGCAAACCGCACGGCACCGGGAAGGGGACCGTATCATTACAGAGCGTCGCGACGTTTTGGCAAGGTCCTTAATCTTTGATCTGCCGCTCTGACCTGACATCGCCGTGCCGAACCTCGGCAGGGGGATCGCCGCGGCCCGCGTCGTGGCGGGGGCTGTCGCCTCCGGGACACAAGGGGCGCCGAAGTGGAACGCGGCCCTTGAGGAACGGTTAACCATCCCGTCGGTATCCCGTAGTGGCTGGCTTACGCCATAGCCCGCTCGCGAGCCCGCTCCTCCGGGGCGTGCCCGTCCTCACGGGGATGATTGCCGGAACGATGCCGAGACGCGCCCGCCTTCTCCGCTCCGTCCTCCTCGCCCTGGCCTGCGCCGGAGCGAGCCCGTTCGCCGGGACCGGTGCACGGGCACAGGACACCGACAAGGCTCATGGGACCGCCTCGCCGGCGGCCGTCGCCATCGCGGCGGACCTCGCCACGAGCAACGGTACCACGAAGCTGACCCTGACCCTTTCGAAGGCCATCGAGGCGAAGGCCTTCGTGATGGAGCGTCCGGATCGGGCGGTGATCGATCTGGCGGAAGTGAACTTCCAGCTCGGGCCGGAAACCGGCCGGAAGCGCGACGGGGTGGTGGCCTCCTTCCGCTACGGGCTCTTCGCGCCGGGACGGTCGCGCATCGTCGTCGACCTCGCCCAACCGGCGACGGTGGGGCGGATCGAGACCGTCACGCGCCCGCGCGACGGCGCCGTGCTGCTCAGCATCGAGTTCCAGCGCAGCGATCGCGAGGGCTTCCGACGCGCTTCGGTGGCGAGCGATCCGGCACCGGCCCAGCGCAAGGCCGCGACCATCCCGGAATCGACGGACGCCCGCCCTCTGATCATGGTCGATGCCGGCCACGGCGGGACCGATCCCGGCGCCATCGCGGCCACCGGCGCCTTCGAGAAGGACATCGTGTTCGGCTTCGCCCAGGCCCTGGTGTCCCAGCTCGAAGCCGGCGGCCGGTACCGGGTGCGGATGACGCGGGACCGCGACGTCTTCGTGCCCCTCTCCGAGCGCGTCCGCCTCGCCCGCGAGGCGAAGGCCGACCTCTTCGTCTCGATCCATGCGGATTCGATCTCGTCGGCCCCGCAGGTGCGCGGCGCCACCATCTACACCGGCTCCGAGAAGGCCACCGACGCCGAATCGGCCAAGCTCGCCGAGCGCGAGAACCGCGCCGACGCGGCCGCCGGCACCGAATCGAACGAGGGTCCCGGCCATGTCGCCGACATCCTCCAGGAACTGACCCTGCGCGAGACCCGCACCTTCTCGTCGGGGTTCGCCAAGAGGCTGATGACCCATCTCGGGCCGGTCATGGAGATGAGCGCCAAGCCGCACCGCGAGGCCGGCTTCCAGGTTCTGCGCTCGCCCGACGTCCCCTCGGTGCTGGTGGAACTCGGCTACCTGTCCAGCAAGCACGACCTCGACCTGCTGCAGTCGGAGGGTTGGCGCGCCGAGGTGACCGGCGGCATGGCCAAGGCGATCGATGCGTTCTTCGGCAGCCGGACGTCGCTGACCCGTCCGCAGCCGCCCCGTCGCTCGGCCGCAATCGCCCCAGTTTCACCATAGAATGCGTGTGAAACCGGGGCTCACAGCGCTCCGGTCACACCGATGCAGATGGTCTCGGTCGGATTGATCGCGGCGCGCTTGAGCGAACGCCGCCGACAGCGTGGGCTCGACCGCATTTCACGCGGCGGGACTCTTGCATTTCGGAATGGGACACGGTCCGAGGAGGTACGCGCCATCGTGGCGGGTGCTCTCGCGGCCGGCCGGCGGCGATGGATCATCGACGGACGGGACCCGGATGCGCTTCATCCTTCGTTTCTTCGGCTTCCTGTTCAGCGTCGGCGCGATGGTCTTCGTGATCGCCGCCGCGGCGGCCGCGTTCTTCTACTGGAAATTCAGCCAGGACCTGCCGGATCACGCCGCGCTCGCCAATTACGAGCCGCCGGTGATGAGCCGCGTCCATGCGGCGGACGGCTCGCTGCTGGCCGAGTACGCCAGTGAGCGGCGGCTCTACCTCCCGATCCAGGCGATGCCCAAGATCGTCGTCGCGGCCTTCCTCTCGGCCGAGGACAAGAACTTCTACAAGCATGGCGGCGTCGACCCCGAGGGTCTCGTGCGCGCCGCGCTGACGAACTTCAAGAGCGGCAAGAAGCAGGGCGCCTCGACGATCACCCAGCAGGTCGCCAAGAACTTCCTCCTGTCCCCGGAGCAGACCTTCGAGCGCAAGGCCAAGGAGGCGCTGATCGCCTTCCGGATCGAGGCCGCCTACTCGAAGGACAAGATCCTTGAGCTCTACCTGAACGAGATCTTCCTCGGCACGATCGTGCCCGGGCGCAACCTGCACGGCGTCGCGGCAGCGGCACTCGATTACTTCGGCAAGTCGGTTCACGAACTGACGATCAACGAAGCGGCCTACCTCGCCGCCCTGCCGAAGGGGCCGAACAACTACCACCCCTACCGCCAGACCCAGAAGGCGCTCGATCGGCGCAACGAGATCATCGGCCTGATGGCCCAGAACGGGTACATCACCAAGGAAGAGGCCGAAGCGGCCCGCAAGATGCCCCTCGGCGTCAATCCGCGCGTCGCCTTCGCCAACGCCGCCAACGCCAACTATTTCACCGAAGAGGTCCGGCGCGAGATCGCCGAGCGCTACGGCGAGAAGAAGCTCTACGAGGGCGGCCTCTCCGTGCGCGCCACCCTGGACCCGAAGATGCAGTCCTGGGCCCGCAAGGCCCTGGTGGACGGTCTTGTTCGCTACGACCAGTCGCACGGCTGGCGCGGCGCGCAGGCCAAGGTCGACCTCGTCGGCCGCGACTGGGGCCTCGCCGTGGCCGAAGTGCCCGGTCTCGGCGACGTCGCGCCGTGGCGCCTCGCCGTGGTCCTGAACACCACCGGCGGCTCCGCCCAGATCGGGCTGCAGCCGCGCCGGGAAGCCTCCGGCCAGGTTTCGAAGGAGCGCGAGACCGGCACGATCACCGCCGAGGGCACCCGCTGGACCGGGCGGTCGCCCGCCGCGGCGCTCAACGCCGGCGACGTCGTCTACGTCGAGGCGACGGATACGAGCCGCAACCAGTACCGCCTGCGCCAGCGGCCCGAGGTCTCGGGCGCCATCGTGGCGATGGACCCCTATACCGGTCGCGTGCACGCAATGGTCGGCGGCTTCTCCTACGACGAGAGCCAATTCAACCGCGCCACCCAGGCGATGCGCCAGCCCGGCTCCTCCTTCAAGCCGATCGTCTACTCGGCGGCCCTGGACAACGGCTACACGCCGTCCTCCATCGTGCAGGATTCGCCGATCACCATCGAGGCGGGCCCCGGCCAGGAGGCCTGGACGCCCTCGAACTACGACGGCAAGTCCGGCGGTCCGCACACCCTGCGCTACGGCATCGAGCATTCGAAGAACCTGATGACGGTGCGGCTCGCCAAGGACGTCGGCATGCCGCTGATCGCGGAATATGCCCGCCGCTTCGGCGTCTACGACGACATGCTGCCGGTGCTGCCGATGTCGCTCGGCGCCGGCGAGACCACGGTGATGCGCATGGTCACCGCCTATTCGATGCTGGCCAATGGCGGCCGGCGCATCCGCCCGACCCTGATCGACCGCATCCAGGATCGCGTCGGCGAGACCATCTACAAGCACGACAACCGCAAGTGCCTCGGCTGCGACGCGGACAAGTGGTCGGGCCAGGACGAGCCCAAGCTCGTGGACGATTCCGAGCAGGTCCTCGACCCGCTGACCGCCTACCAGATGGTCTCGATCATGGAAGGCGTGGTCCAGCGCGGCACCGCCACCATCCTGAAGCAGGTCGGCAAGCCCCTCGCCGGCAAGACCGGGACGACGAACGACGCCAAGGACGCCTGGTTCGTCGGCTTCTCGCCGGACCTCGCGGTGGGCGTCTATATCGGCTTCGACAAGCCGCGCTCCCTGGGGGACCGGGCCACCGGCGGCGGTCTCGCAGCCCCCATCGCCCTGGACTTCCTGAAGCAGGCCCTCAAGGACAAGCCGCCGACGCCGTTCCGCGTGCCCCCGGGCATCAAGCTGATCCGCGTCTCGGCCGCCTCCGGCATGCGCGCCGGCTCGGGCGAGGGTGGTGGTACCATCCTCGAGGCCTTCAAGCCCGGCACCGCCCCGCCCGACGCCTACGTCGCCGCCCCGGCACAATCCTCCAGCGCCCCGGCCGCGGTTCCGCCGGACGCAGATCGCGCCGCCCAGGCCGGCGGGCTCTACTAGGCCCGCACTCCCATCGCGGACCGCCATCGATCGACATCGCGCCCCGGAGACATCTCCGGGGCGTTCGTCGTTTCAGCCTGTCCTACGCGCCAAGGCGAGATCCGCGAGCTTCTCGATGTTGAAGCCGGTCTGGGGCAGCTCGATCATGAAGCGCTCGGCGATCTCCGACACCACGAAATCCGGCTTCACCCGGGCGACGTAGCCCCAGTCGATGCTCGTCGACCACAGGACGTGAACCTCACGGAAGGTGTCGGCGAGGAGCGGCGTCAGGCTCCCCGTATGGGGGGTCGACGTATGGTGGCCGTAGGAATCGGCGAACAACACCAGCCGGCGCGGGTCGGCCTCGCGCGAGTCGTTCCGGTAGACCACGTGGGCGCCGATATGCGCCGCCTGACCCCGGCCCTCCGCCTCGAAGGCCGTGACGAGCCTGTTGGCGTGGATGCGCCGCGCCGAGGTCTCGAACAGGCAGGACTCCACCGTCTCCCTGCGGATCGGATCGAACTTCAGGCCGAGATCGCCGGCATAGGGTGCGGGTGAGCCGATGCGGCGCCGGAGGATATCCTGGCGCGGAGCAAGACCGAGATGGCGGCAGATCTCGCCATAGGCGAGGAGATATCCGGCGAAGGTCCAGTGGCTGTCCGTCCGGCAATAGAGCGGCGCCTCGGCGGCACGCGCGCGAAACGGCCGTACGAGATCGATCCAGTGGCGCCGGGCCGGCGAGAGGCGGAGCCAGCGCTCCAGGCGCAGGACCGGCGCGCGCTCGGGGTCGAAGGCGAGCGCATCGGACGCCTGCGGATAGACCGTGAGCTTCTCCGGCGCCACCACGTGGGCGTAGCGGGTGCCGAGGCCCGCGCAGCGCCGCACCCGCGCTTCCAGGATGCGGCGCCAGCGCCAGAGGATGGCGCGTGGCATCCCCGGATCGCGATACTGCCTCAGCACGGAATTGGTGCCGCCGATCAGGAACAGCCAGCCATCCCGGCCGACATGCACGTCCGGGTGATGGTCCGGCGCCGGAACACCGGGGGCGCGCGCGATGGTGAAACCCTCATTCATGGCGCGCTTCTAGCGGGCGGCCGCGAAAGGCGCACCCTCACCCGGCGGCCCGCTCCCGCCCGATCAGAAACCGGCGCGGATGCCGCCGAAGATGCTGCGGCCGACGCCCGGGTAAAAGGCCACCGGGCCGCCCGCGACGGTCCGGGCATCGGTGACGACGGAGATGTCCGACACGTAGCGGGCATCGATCAGGTTTCGGGCATCGACGAAGACCGAGACGCCGTTCTGGAAGTCGTACCCGGCCTGGACGTTGAGGAGGGCGTAGCCCGGCACCTTCAGGCTGTTGGCGTGGTCGGCGAAGGCACCCTGGGGCACCCAGTCAACGGAGGGACTGACGTGGAAACCCTCGCGGTTGCGATAGGTCAGGACCGTGCGCAGCACATCGCGCGGGATGCCGGCGATCTGGTTGTCGCCGAAGACCGAGTCGGCGATGAAGTGGAAGTCGTTGTGGGTCCAGATCTGCGAAACCACGACCGCGTCGCCGGTGCCGATCAGGTCGCGGGCAAGATCGAGGGCGATTGCGGCCTCGACGCCCTGGTGGCGGGTCCGGGGCGCGTTGAAGGTCGCGGCCGGAATGTTGAGGCCCGGGTTGATCGAGAAGTTGATGAGCTCGTCGCGGATCTCCGAGCGATAGAGGGTGACGTCCCAGGACAGTCGATCGATCCGCCCGCGCGTGCCGGCCTCGTAGGTCACGGCGCGCTGCGCCCGCAGCGGCACGAACGTGGTGTTCAGCGTATTCTGCTGCACGAGGTCGGAGAAATCCGGCACGTCACGCGACCCGGTGATGTCGCCGAAGACCTGCAGGTCGGGCAGCGGCTGCCAGAGGAGGCCGACCTTGGGATTGATACCCGCATAGGTCTCGTTGGCCGAGGCGGGGAACGCGTTGGCGCCGGAGAAGCCGCCCTTGTTGCTGTAGGTCCGGTTGGAGGAAAACGCCTTGGCGCCGGCCATCAGGGCCACGTCCGGCAGGAACCAGAAGCGGTTCTCGCCATAGGCTTCGTAGTTCGAGGCGCTCTGCACCGTGCGCAGCGTCTGCGCGCCGCGCTGGCCGGCGACGTTGACGAACTGGAGGGCCGAATTCTGGCCCGCTAAGGCGCGCAGGCCGAGGATCAGGTCGTTGCGATAGCCGGCGACCTCGAAGGTCCCGGCCCAGTGCGGGGCGATCCCGTAGGTCCAGCCGTCCTGATCGATGACCTGGAAAATCGGGTGGTAGAGCGACTTGTGGATCGCCCAGGTGTCGATGTCGAGCTTGCCGACATCGAGCAGGAACGAGGTGCGGTTGGCGATCCGCTCGGTCTCGACCTTGCGCGACTGGTTGCCGGCGATCGCCGATGGATTGGCGAGCGTCGGATTGTTCAGGGCATTGAAGAGGCTCAGCGTGCCGGGGAGCTTCTGGTCGGTCAGGTAGACTCCGGCATAGAAGCGCGTCTCGACGCCCGGCGCGAGCTGGTAGCCGAGATTGGCGTTGAAGTTCTGCGTCCGCTGGGTCTCGTGGTCCCGGTAGCCGTCGGAATTGGTGATCGTGCCGTTGACGAGAAAATCGACCGGGCCGGAGATGCGCGAGACCTGAACGTTCTCCCGGATCGTGTTGAAGGCGCCGCCGTCGATGCGCAGGATGTTGGGCGCGAAGGCCGTCTGGGCGGTGGGGGTGACGACGTTGATGGCCCCGCCGAGGGTTGTCGCTCCGAAGGTGAGGGCGTTGCCGCCCTTGTAGACCTCGATCGAGCGCAGCCCCAGGGGATCGACCTGGTAGAAGTCGCCGCTGCCGTCGGCGAGGTTCAGCGGAATGCCGTCCTGAAGCAATTCGAGCCCGCGCAAGTGGAAGCCACGCGAGATGCCCGAGCCGCGCACCGACAGGCGGAGTTCCTGGCCGTAGCGTTCCTGCACGTAGACACCGGGCACGTCCTTCAGCGTGTCGCGCAGGGTATTGGCGTAGCGGTCCTGGAAGTCCTTGGCGTCGACGAAGGCGACGGAACCGACGGTGGCGTTCACCGCAGCGCGCTGGGCCGCGACGCTCGGCACCGTGAAGGAGCCGGCCGCGGCGCCCTCGATGCTGAGCTCGGATAACGTCGCGGCAGCCGTTTCCTCGGCGCAGGACGGCGTCGCGGCGATGACGAGGGTCAGGAGCGAGGCGCCGCCCAGGAGGGCGAGGGCAGCGGCCTTGGGGCAGCGGGAGAGAAGGGCGAGCTCATTTCGGGGAGGGGAGACATTCCGAGGCGCGGACATGGGACGGGCTCCGGACCATGGGCCCGCGCTTCGCGACGGCGCGAAGGGGCCGGCATGATCCCGGTGGGAGAGGGGCGAGGTGGCGGACGCCGCGCGGGGATGCGCGCGGCGGAGCGATGGGTCGGGCCAGTTGGAAGACGGACACCGCCAGGCGTCGAGCCGGCCGGTCACGGTAGGATCCGGCCGGCCTTCGGTCCCCGGGATCCGGGGACGCGCGGCGTCAGTGCTCGTGGTGGCCCGGTGCCGTCGCGGCGGCGGCTGGCGCACCCGGCTTCATCGCGCCGATGGGCGCGACGCTGAAGGTGACGGGCACGGTGCCGGCGCGCTCGAAGCGCAGCGTGCCCTCGACCGTCTCGCCGGCCTTGGGTCCACTCGCGAGATCCTCGAACATGAGGTGCAGCCCGCCGGGCTTCAGCTCCACCGTCTCGCCCGGCTTGATCACCAGGCCACCCTCGACCGGGGCCATCTTCATCACACCGCCCTCCATGGTCATGGAGTGGATCGACGTGCGTCCCGCCAGGGGGATCGAAGCTCCGACGAGGCGGTCGGCCTGGCTGCCGGTGTTGGTGACGCGGACGTAGCCGCCCGCCACCTTGGCGCCGCCGGGCGTCGCGCGCATCCAGGGGGTCTCGATGCTCAGGTCGCCGGCCTTGACGCTCGACGCCGCGGCGCGGGCCGGGCCGGAGGCGGCGGCCACGATGCGGACGCCGGGGGCGGGGGATTTCAGGGCATGGGCCTCCTGCCCCGCGGCCGGGATCTCGCCCCAGCGGTACTGCCCCGCGGCGCAATCCTGCTCGACGGGGAAGTAGACCGTGCTGCCGGGCGCGAAGGCGTCGCTGATCCGCGCCAGGAAGGTGAATTCGTCGACCTGATCGTCGGGCAGGCTGCCCCCGGTCCAGGTGATGGTCCTCACCCCCTCGCGAATGTCCCCGTGATAGTACGGATAGGCGCGGGCATAGGCGCCCTTCTCGGTCGTCACGGTCCAGCCGGGCTTCGGCATCGGTTTGGCACCGATCACGCCCTCGGGGATGGTGACGCTGACGCGGTTGGTCGGCTGGCCGTCGCAGCCATGGGTGATCTGCACGACGCCGCGGTAGGCGGCATTCGGGCTCGCCTCCTTGCGCTCCAGGGTGGCGTGGGCGAGGGCGGCGGTCGCGGACAGGGAGAGGAGAAGGCCTGCGAAGAGCTCGGCCCGGGGGATGCGGTTCATCGGATGGTCCGTGTCTGATGGGATCGGGAATCGGCGATCGGATCAGACGGCGGGCGGACCTCTGGGATGGGGGATCGTGCCCGGCGGTCCACGAGCGGAAACGGACGCCTCGCGTCGCCAGGTCACCCGGCTCGTCGCGGGCGCCGGCCAGACGATGGTGCGAGCCGACACCTCCGGCATCGCCGCGTGCAGCATCGGCCCGGCCACGGTGCAACAGGGCTGATGATGGGCGTGGGTCGAATCGGGTGCAGCGGGGCCGGCCTCGTCGATCTGCCCGAGGCAGAGGATGCCGTGCGCGGAGGAGTCCGGCAGGAGCACGAGACCGCTGAGGACGGCATGGAGAACGAACGCGTAGAGGGCGACCACCGCAGTGATCGCACACAGCGGGGCCCACCTTCCGTGGCCAGCCTGGTTCGCCGGAAGCGTCATCGTCCTTCGACTTACGCCATCGGTCCTCGTTTCGCCATGCCGATCGCACGGTGAGACACCGTGCTGTGGCACACGGGCCGCAGTCGAGAGAACGTGTCCGGGGATCGCGGGGATAAGCCGCGCCGTGCCACAATGTGGCCGGGTCCCCATGAGTTCTTAACCGTACCCCGACACGGTCGTGACAGGGGGTGTTGCGAGACCTCGGCGCGCGCTGCCGGGACCGACGACACCGCATGTCGCTTCGTAAATCAGATCAGAGTTCACGTCCGATGCTGAATCAGGCTTTCCACACCCGCGCGCTCGGCTTCGCGCTGCTCGCATCGGCGGCCGTCATCGGCCAGTCGGCGACGGCGCGTGAGGCCGGCGGCTTCGCCCAGGCCGAATGGGCGCAGGACTATGCCTCGCCCGCCGCCATGCAGGTGCAGCGCTCCTCGACGCCGATCCTGTCTCCGCAGACCGTGGCGGCCACGGAGCAGATGATCGAGCGCTACCGGGACATCGTCAATCGCGGCGGATGGAAGCCGGTCTCCGGCGCCGATCGCCTGCGCGTCGGCGCCAAGGGGCCGGCCGTGGCCGCCCTGCGCCAGCGCCTGATCGTCACGGGCGATCTCGACCCGGCCTCCGGCGGCTCGGGCGTGTACGATTCCTACGTCGCGGCCGGCGTAAAGCGTTTCCAGGCGCGGCATGGCCTGAGCCAGACCGGCGCCATGAGCCAGACCACCCAGGCGGCCATGAACGTGCCGGCCGATGTCCGCCTGCACCAGCTCGAGATCAACGTGGTGCGCCTGCGCTCCTATGCCGGCAACCTCGGCAATCGGTTCGTCATCACCAACATCCCCGCCGCCCTGGTGCAGACGGTGGAGAACGGCCAGGTCGTGACCCTTCACGCCGCCGGCGTCGGCAAGATCGACCGCCAGTCGCCGATCATGAACACCAAGGCGACGCAGATCAATTTCAACCCCTTCTGGACGGTCCCGGCTTCCATCGTGAAGAAGGACCTGATCCCCAAGATGCAGAAGGATCCGACCTACCTCACCGAGAACAAGATCCGTATCTTCGCCGGCGAAAACGAAATCTCCCCGGCTTCGGTGAACTGGAACTCGGACGAAGGCACCCGCTACCGCTACCGCCAGGATTCGGGGGCCGACTTTAACTCGATGGGCATCGTGCGCATCAACATTCCGAACCCCTACGGCGTGTTCATGCACGACACGAACTCGAAGGGCGTCTACGGCGACGATTTCCGCTTCATCTCCTCGGGCTGCGTCCGCGTGCAGAACGTGCGCGAGTACATCACCTGGCTTCTCAAGGACACGCCCGGCTGGGGCCGCGAGCAGGTCGAGCAGGCCATCGAGAGCGGCAAGCGGGTCGACGCCACGCTGTCGACCCCGGTTCCGGTCTACTGGACCTACATCACGGCCTGGTCGACCCCGGACGGCCTCGTCCAGTTCCGCGACGACATCTACAAGCGCGACGGCGTGAACGTGCCCTCGACCCTCTCGGCTCCGACCCCAGTCGCCAGCGCCGAGCCGGTCCAGAGCTTCGAGCCGGGCGACGAGGAGAACTGAGCCCACTCACCGGCGATCAAACCGCACGATTGTCGTGGCCCGCGCCCCAAGGCGCGGGCCTTTTGCATGGTGGATGCGACGCCACGACACGGGTTGTTGCCGTCTCGACTCTGAGCGACGCGCTCTGTGCTGAATTTTTTTGATCCCACGCAAAAAAATGCCTGTGCTTGGCCTTGGAACCGGTCGCGTGTAGTAATCCAGCCTTCGAACGCCCGCCCGCCCAACGCCAGCGGATTACGGGTGCGTCCGCCCGTTCAACAATCGAGGCTTTCCATGAGCGCCGGTACTGCTGCCGACAAGCACTTCTCCAACACCTTCTTCGCTGCTCCCCTCGCGGACGCGGATCCGGAGATCGCGCAGGCGGTGGCCCAGGAACTCGGCCGCCAGCAGCACGAGATCGAGCTGATCGCCTCCGAGAACATCGTCTCGCGCGCGGTTCTCGAAGCGCAGGGCTCGGTGCTGACGAACAAGTACGCCGAGGGCTATCCGGGCCGCCGCTATTATGGCGGCTGCCAGTTCGTCGACATCGCCGAGAACCTGGCCATCGATCGCGCCAAGCGTCTGTTCAACTGCGGCTTCGCCAACGTGCAGCCGAACTCCGGCAGCCAGGCGAACCAGGGCGTGTTCCTGGCCCTGATGCAGCCGGGCGACACCTTCCTCGGCCTCGACCTCGCGGCCGGCGGCCACCTCACCCACGGCGCCCCCCCGAACGTCTCGGGCAAGTGGTTCAAGCCCGTCTCCTACACCGTGCGCCGCGACGACCAGCGCATCGACATGGAGCAGGTCGAGGCCCTCGCCCGAGAGCACAAGCCCAAGGTGATCATCGCCGGCGGCTCGGGCTATCCGCGCCACTGGGACTTCGCCAAGTTCCGTGAGATCGCCGATGCCGTCGGCGCCTATTTCTTCGTGGACGCGGCGCATTTCGCGGGCCTGATCGCGGCCGGCGTGCATCCGTCGCCGTTCCCGCACGCCCACGTCGTCACCACGACGACCCACAAGACCCTGCGCGGCCCGCGCGGCGGCATGATCCTGACGAACGACGAGGCGCTGGCCAAGAAGTTCAATTCGGCGATCTTCCCCGGCATCCAGGGCGGCCCGCTCATGCACGTCATCGCCGGCAAGGCCGTGGCCTTCGGCGAGGCCCTGAAGCCCGAGTTCAAGATCTACGCCAAGCAGGTGATCGAGAACGCCAAGGCGCTGGCCGACACCCTGATGTCGAGCGGCTACAACATCACCTCGGGCGGCACCGACAACCACCTCATGCTGGTCGACCTCACCAGCAAGGGCCTCACCGGCAAGGCGGCGGAAGCGGCCCTCAGCCGCGCCGACATCACCTGCAACAAGAACGGCGTGCCGTTCGACACGCAGAAGCCCACCATCACCTCGGGCATCCGCCTTGGCACCCCGGCCGGCACCTCGCGCGGCTTCGGCGTCGCCGAGTTCAAGCAGATCGGCGGCCTCATCGTCGAAGTCCTCGATGGCCTGGTGGCCAAGGGTGACGAGGGCGATGCCGCGGTCGAGGCGAGCGTGAAGCAGCGGGTGCACGCCCTCACCGACCGCTTCCCGATCTACGGCTGAGGCGCAACGCCCCGCCAGCGGGCGCTTGAACCGGCGCCCCTCACCATGCCATGCAACGGCCGCGGACCCTCGGGTCCGCGGCCGTTGTCGTTTCCGGCGCGCCTTCCCCTCAGCGCTCCTCCCTCCCAGGTGTCCGTCCGATGCGGTGTCCCTATTGCGGCGGTCCCGACACCCAGGTGAAGGATTCGCGCCCGAGCGACGACGCGGCGGCGATCCGCCGGCGCCGGGTCTGCCCGGATTGCGGCGGTCGCTTCACCACCTTCGAACGGGTGCAGTTGCGCGAACTCACCGTGCTCAAGCGTTCGGGCAAGCGCGTGCCCTTCGACCGCGACAAGCTCCAGCGCTCGATCGGGGTCGCCCTGCGCAAGCGCCCGGTGGACCCCGAGCGCATCGAACGCCTCGTCAGCGGCATCACGCGTCAGCTCGAGAGCAGCGGCGAGGCCGAGATCGGCAGCGAGGCCATCGGCGAACTCGTGATGGAGGGCCTGAAGGGGCTCGACGACGTCGCCTACGTGCGCTTCGCCTCGGTCTACAAGAATTTCCGCGAGGCCAGCGACTTCAAGGCGTTGCTCGGGACCCTCTCCGATCCGGCTGCCCTCCCGGCCGATACGGGCTCGGAGGAGCCGCGCGGGGCGGGCGGAACCGCGACCGGGGACCGACTTCCGGATCTCTCCGCGACGGTCACGCCCCTCCGGCCGAAGCGCCAGCCGAAGTCCCGGGCGTGAGGAGCGCCGGAATGGAGACCGCCGGAACGGAGACCGCGGGCCCGGGCGAGACCGACCGCCGCTACATGCGTCTCGCCCTCGCCCTCGGGCATCGCAACCTCGGACGCACCTGGCCGAACCCCTCCGTCGGCGCGGTGGTGGTGGCGGGTCCGCCCGGTGCGGAGCGGATCGTCGGCCAGGGCGTGACCGCCCCCGGCGGCCGCCCGCACGCGGAGCCGATCGCTCTCGCCATGGCGGGGGAGGCGGCCCGCGGCGCCACGCTCTACGTCAGCCTGGAGCCGTGCTCCCATCACGGACGGACCCCACCCTGCACCGACGCCATCGTCGCAGCCGGCATCGCCCGCGTCGTCACGGCCCTGGAGGACCCCGATCCGCGGGTCGCCGGGCGCGGCCATCATCTCCTCGCCGCCGCCGGGATCGCGGTGACCACGGGCCTCCTGGCGGAGGAGGCCGCCCGCGATCATCGCGGCCACGTCACCCGTGTGACGCGGGGGCGGCCGAGCCTGCACCTCAAGCTCGCCCAGACCCAGGATGGTTTCGCCGGTGCACCCGCCGAGCGCCTGCGGATCACCGGCGCCATCGCCGACGGAGCAGTCCATCTCTGGCGAGCGCACGCGGATGCGATCCTCGTCGGCATCGGCACCGCGCGCGCCGACGATCCGTCCCTCACGGTCCGGCTGCCGGGGCTGTCCGACCGTTCGCCCTTGCGCGTCGTGCTCGATTCGAACCTCCGCCTGCTGCCCTCCACCACCCTGGTGCGGAGCGCCCGCGACGTTCCGACCCTGATCCTCAGCACCCGCCGGGCTCCGGTGCACGCCAAGCGCATGCTGGCCTCCTTCGGTGTGGAGGTGATCGGCGTCGATGCCGACGGCGCGGGACGGGTCGACCTGCACGCCGCCTTGCGGGCCCTGGCCGAGCGGGGCGTGACGCGCCTCTGCTGCGAAGGCGGCCCGCACCTCGCCGATGCCCTGGCGGGCGCCGACCTCGTCGACGTCTTCACGCTCATCACCGGCCCAGGACGACTCGGCGACACCGGCGGCCTGCCGGCCATCGGCCCTGTGCTTCGGAAGCGGCTCGACGAACACCACCTCCGGGTCGTCGAAACCCGGATTCTCGGTCCCGACCGGGCCGTCACCTACGAGCGGAGCGCCTGAGATGTTCACCGGTCTCGTCACGGATGTCGGAGAGGTCGTGTCGGTCGCCGGCGACGACCGCCTGCGCCGCATTCGCATCCGCTCGCACTACGATCCCGCCACCATCGCGCTGGGTGCCTCCATCGCCTGCTCGGGCCCTTGCCTCACGGCGGTCGCGATCGAGCCGGCGGAGGACGGCTGCATCTTCGCCGTCGATGCCGCGGCCGAGACGCTGGCCCGCACCCATGTGAGCACGTGGCGCGAGGGCCGGCGCCTGAATCTCGAGCGCTCCCTGAAGATCGGCGACGAGCTTGGCGGCCATCTCGTCACCGGCCACGTGGACGGCCTGGCCGAACTCGTGGCCCGAGACCCCGTCACGGGCGGCGCGGGGGATCCGCAATGGGCCCCCTCGGACCGCTTCACCCTACGCGCCCCGGCCCAGCTCGCACGCTTCATCGCCGAGAAGGGCTCGGTCTGCCTCGACGGCACTTCGCTGACCGTGAACACGGTGGACGGCGACCTGTTCTCGGTGCTGCTCATCCCGCACACCCTGGCGGTGACCACCTGGGGCGAGCGGCGGGCCGGGGATCGGCTCAACCTCGAGGTCGACCTCATCGCCCGCTACGCCGCCCGCCTGTCCGAGAGCCGCGCCGCCGCAGGGGCCTGAGCGCGCGCGGACCAGCACTCGCCGTCCCGGATTGGCGGGGCTCGCGCTTGTCGCCACGGCGCCTAGGGTCTATCGCTCGCGCCTGCGGGCGCAGGACAGGTCCGGCCGGTCGAGTCTTGCGCACCGACGGATCCCCGAGGGTCGCGGCAAGCGCGCCCGGTCCCGGCTGCTGTGCCGTCCGCCGACCGTGTCCCGTGAAAGCCTCTCGATGGTATCGCTCGCCTACGCTTCCCGCACCGCTCCCGCCAACGTCAAGGGCGCGCGCGTCCTCGTGGTCGAAGCCCGCTACTACGAGGATCTCGCCGACGAGCTCCTGGCCGGCGCGGAAGGCGCCCTTGCCGCGGCCGAAGCGGTGGCCACGGTGGTGACCGTGCCCGGCGCCCTGGAGATCCCGGCCGCCATCGCGATCCTGGTCGAGGCCGCGGCCCGTGCCGGCCAGCCCTACGATGCCGTGGTGGCGCTCGGTTGCGTCATCCGCGGCGAGACCGGGCATTACGACATCGTCGCGGGCGAGAGCGCGCGGGCCCTGATGGACCTGTCCGTCACCCTGCGCCTGCCGCTGGGTAACGGCATCCTCACGGTGGAGACGGAAGCCCAGGCCCAGGCCCGTGCCCGGGTCGCCGAACTGAACAAGGGCGGCGGTGCCGCCGAGGCCGCGCTCGCGGTGCTGTCGCTGAAGCGCGACGCATCGGCGGCGTCGGTCGGAGAGGATTGAGGATCATGGCCAACGACTCCGGGATGAAGACCGCCGAACGCAGCGGCGCACGCCTGTCCGTCGTGCAGGCGCTCTACGACATGGAAATCTCGGGCAAGGGCGTGATCGAGGCGCTCACCGAGTTCGAGACCTTCTGGATCGGGCGCGAGGTCGACGGCATCGAGCATCCGGCCGCGGAGATCGCCTTCTTCCGCGACCTCCTGCGCGGCGTCGTCGAAGAGCAGCGGGCCATCGATCCGATCCTCGACGGGGCACTGGCCTCGGGCTGGCCCCTCAAGCGCATCGAGGCGGTGCTGCGCGCCATCCTGCGGGCGGGCGCCTACGAGCTCATGTCCCGCCGCGACGTACCGGCGCGGGTCGTCATCTCCGAATACGTCGATGTCGCCCACAGCTTCTTCGGCGGCGACGAGCCCGGCATGGTCAACGGCGTCCTCGACAAGGTGGCCCGGGACGTGCGGGGCAACGAATTCGCCGGCCTGCCGGCCTCCGGCCGGGCCTGACCCCGGTGGCCCGGCCCGACGAGGACGGGCTGATCGCGCGCTACTTCGCGCCCCTGGCGGGACCCGGAGCGGATGGCCTGCGCGACGACGCCGCCACCCTGTCGCCCAGTCCCGGCTGCGACCTCGTTCTCACGGCCGACGCCATCGTGGCCGGGGTGCATTATTTTCCCGACGATCCACCGGGTTCGATCGCCCGCAAGGCCCTCGGCGTGAACGTCTCGGACCTCGCCGCCAAGGGCGCCCGCCCGCGCGGAATCCTGCTGACGCTCGCGCTGCCCGATGACTGGACCGAGGACTGGCTCGCTGGCTTCGCGGCCGGCCTCGCCGATGGTCTCTCGGAGTTCGGCCTCGACCTCCTCGGCGGCGATACCGTGCGGGCGGCCGG
The DNA here is from genome assembly GCF_059816145.1 of Methylobacterium sp. 001424705. Lineage (NCBI taxonomy): Bacteria > Pseudomonadati > Pseudomonadota > Alphaproteobacteria > Hyphomicrobiales > Methylobacteriaceae > Methylobacterium > Methylobacterium sp. 001424705. The sequence continues at coordinate 51,593 of NZ_JCBANU010000027.1, forward strand.
CCCGGCGCTGATCGGCGTCACCGCAATCGGCGAAGTCCCGGCGGGGGGAATCGTCCGGCGTGGGACCGCGCAGGTCGGCGACCGGATCTGCGTCAGCGGCACGATCGGGGATGCGGCCCTGGGCTTGCTCCTGCGCCGCCCCAACGGGCCGGGCTGGGCGGGCGCGCTGGACGCGGCGGATCACGACGCCCTCATCGATCGCTACTGGCATCCCCGCCCACGCATCGGCCTCGCTCCGGTCCTGCGCCGCTATGCCCGGGCCGCGATGGACATCTCGGACGGCCTCGCCGGGGATCTGGCCAAAATGCTGAAAGGGGAGGGGCGCTCCGCGGAGATCGATCTCGCCCGGCTCCCGCTCTCGCCCGCCGCCGCGAGAGCCCTGGCCCAGGAGCCGGCCCTCCTGACCCCGATCGCGACGGGCGGCGACGATTACGAGATCCTCTGCGCCGTGGCCCCCGAGAACCTGAACGCCTGCCTGGCGGCGGCGGGCGCCACCGGCACGCCCCTGATCTGCATCGGCACGGTCACGGCCGGTTCCGCGTCGCCTGCCTTCCGGGAGGCCGACGGCACGCCGCGGATGCTGGGGACAGGGTCCTTCAGCCACTTCTGAGACGCCGGCCGCTTCGCGCGGCGCCGTCCGCGAACGCTGAGATCAGGCTCGCGCCCGCGCGAACACTTCCACCGAACCCGACCTGTTTTGCGATGCAAAAATATTCGCGGCTGAAAAAGCTCGGCAGCATTTGCCAGCGCCGGTGAAGTTTGGCACTCAGAGCAGGCATTCCTTGGGAGGAGATGCACAACAACAGAAACGCGGCGCGCGGCGGAGACGCTCGCGCGAACGATGACCTTCGCACGCCAGAAACGCTGCGCACACCCGGAAATCACGGCCACGAAGTCCAGCAACGCCACGACAGACCCGCACGGGCATCGCCAATCAAGGACGGTCGAATGACAGCTTTGTTGCTTATCATCCTGGGCGGGCTGTGCGCCGTCGCCTATGGCATCCTCACGATCAACGACGTGATGAAGCGCGACGCCGGCACCCAGCGCATGCAGGAGATCGCGGGGGCGATCGCCGAGGGGGCGCAGGCCTATCTCCGGCGCCAATACGCCACGATCGCGATCGTCGGGCTCGTGCTGTTCGTCGCCCTCACATATTTCCTCGGGTTGAAGGTGGGGATCGGCTTCCTGATCGGCGCCGTGCTGTCGGGGGCGGCCGGCTTCATCGGCATGAACGTCTCGGTGCGTGCCAACGTCCGCACCGCGCAGGCGGCCTCCACGTCGCTCGGCGGCGGCCTCGACGTCGCCTTCAAATCGGGGGCCGTCACCGGCATGTTCGTGGCCGGCCTCGCGCTCCTCGGCGTGGCGCTCTACTACGGCTACCTCACCCGCATCGCCGGCCTGTCGCCGGCCAGCCGCGACGTCATCGACGCCCTGGTCGCCCTGGGCTTCGGCGCCTCGCTGATCTCGATCTTCGCCCGTCTCGGCGGCGGCATCTTCACCAAGGGCGCGGATGTCGGCGGCGACCTCGTCGGCAAGGTCGAGGCCGGGATCCCGGAGGACGATCCGCGCAACCCTGCCACCATCGCGGACAATGTCGGCGACAACGTCGGCGACTGCGCCGGCATGGCGGCCGACCTGTTCGAGACCTACGCGGTGACCGTGGTCGCCACCATGGTGCTCGCGGCGATCTTCTTCTCCGGCCAGACCGAGGTCGGGGGGCGCAACGTCCTCGAGGCGATGCTGCTCTATCCCCTGGCCATCGGCTCGGCCTGCATCCTGACCTCGATCGCCGGCACCTACGCGGTGCGGCTCGGGGCCAACCAGTCGATCATGGGCGCGCTCTACAAGGGCCTGATCACCGCCGGAGCCCTCTCGATCGTCGCCATCGCGGGCGTGAACTACGCCCTGTTCGGCGGCTTCGGCACGGCCTTCACCACCAACGCGGGCGTGACCTTCACCTCCGGGGGCCTTCTCGGCTGCGCGGTGATCGGCCTCGTCATCACGGCGCTGATCGTCGTCATCACCGAGTACTACACCGGCACCAACTTCCGGCCGGTGAAGTCCATCGCGGACGCGTCCGTGACGGGCCACGGCACCAACGTGATCCAGGGCCTGGCGATCTCGCTCGAATCCACCGCTCTGCCCGCGCTCGTCATCGTCGCGGGCATCATCAGCACCTACTCGCTGGCCGGGCTGTTCGGCATCGCCATCGCGGTCACCGCCATGCTGGCGCTCGCCGGCTTCATCGTGGCCCTCGATGCCTTCGGTCCGGTCACCGACAATGCCGGCGGCATCGCCGAGATGGCCGGCCTGCCGCCGGACGTGCGCAAGTCCACCGATGCCCTCGACGCGGTCGGCAACACCACCAAGGCGGTGACCAAGGGCTACGCCATTGGCTCGGCCGGCCTCGGCGCCCTGGTGCTGTTCGCCGCCTACACCTCCGACCTGAACTACTTCATCGCCCATGCGAGCCCGACCCAGTACCGCTTCTTCCAGGGCGTGACCGTCGATTTCTCGCTCTCCAACCCCTACGTGGTCGTCGGTCTGCTGCTGGGCGGCCTGATCCCATTCCTGTTCGGCGGCATGGCGATGACCGCGGTGGGCCGCGCGGCCGGCGCCGTGGTGGAGGAGGTGCGTCGGCAGTTCCTTGAGAAGCCCGGCATCATGCAGGGGACCGACCGGCCGGATTACGGCCGCGCCGTCGACATGCTCACCCGGGCGGCGATCAAGGAGATGATCGTTCCCTCGCTGCTGCCGGTGCTGTCGCCGATCGTGCTGTTCTTCGTGATCCAGCCGATCGGCGGAAAGAGCCAGGCCTTCGCCACGGTGGGAGCGATGCTCCTCGGCGTGATCATCACGGGGCTCTACGTCGCGATCTCGATGACCTCGGGCGGCGGCGCCTGGGACAACGCCAAGAAGTACATCGAGGACGGGCACCACGGCGGCAAGGGCTCGGAGGCCCACAAGGCGGCCGTGACCGGCGACACCGTCGGCGATCCCTACAAGGACACCGCCGGCCCCGCCGTGAATCCGGCGATCAAGATCACGAACATCATCGCCCTGCTGCTGCTGGCGGTGCTGGCACACAGCTGAACGCGAACGACCCCCGGCGGCCTGAAGGCCATCGGGGGTCGCGCAACGTCCTACGGGCCGCGGCAGGATCCCTGCCGCGGCCTTCGCGCGTTCGGTCTCAGGCAGCGTCGGGCATCTGCCCGAGGAGCTTGTCGAGGGTGATCGGGTAGCTCCGCACCCGCACGCCCGTGGCGTTGTAGACCGCGTTGGCCACCGCCGCGCCCACACCGCAGATGCCGAGTTCGCCCACACCCTTCGCCTTCATCGGCGAGGATTGCGGATCGACCTCGTCGAGGAAGATCACCTCCTGGTGCGGAATGTCCGCATGCACCGGCACCTCGTAGCCGGCGAGATCGTGGTTCACGAAGAAGCCGCGCTTCGTGTCGACTGCCAGTTCCTCCATCAGCGCTCCGCCGACGCCCATCGTCATGCCGCCGATGACCTGGCTGCGGGCCGATTTCGGGTTGAGGATGCGCCCGGCGGCACAGACCGCCAGCATGCGCCGCACCCGGATCTCGGCGGTGTCGACATCGACGCCGACCTCGACGAAGTGGCCCGCGAAGGTCGATTGCTGCTGCTTCTTGGCGAGGTCGCCGTACTCGATCGAATCCTCGGCCACGAGTTCGCCGTCGGCGGCCGCCTTCACCAGGGTCTCGGTGCGATTTCCGGAGCGGACCTGCCCGTCCGCGAACACCGCATCGGCCGAGTTGAAGCCGAGCCGCTGCGCCACCGCCTCGCGGAGCTGAACGCAGGCCGCGTAGACACCGGCGGTCGAGTTGTTCGCACCGAACTGCCCGCCAGAGCCGGCCGAGACCGGGTAGGACGAATCGCCGAGGCGGACCACCACCTTGTCCAGGCCCACGCCCATCATCTCGGCGGCGGTCTGCGCGATGATGGTGTAGGAGCCGGTCCCGATATCGGTCATGTCGGTCTCGACCGTGACGAGGCCGTCGCGCCCGAGCCGAACGCGGGCGCCCGACTTCATCAGCAGGTTGTTGCGGAAGCCCGCCGCCATGCCGATGCCCACGAGCCAGCGCCCGTCGCGAACCTGGCCGGGCTTCGGGTTGCGGGCCGACCAGTTGAACGTCTTCGCGCCGAGCTTCAGGCAGCCCACGAGGTTGCGGTGGGAGAACGGACGCTCGGGATGCCCCGGATCGACCTGGGTGTCGTTGCGGACGCGGAAGGCGACCGGGTCCATGCCCAGTTTCTCGGCCATCTCGTCCATGGCGATCTCGAGGGCCATCAGGCCCGGCGCCTCGCCCGGCGCCCGCATCGAATTGCCTTCGGGCAGGTCGAGATGGGCAAGCTTCATGGCCGTCAGGCGATTGGCCCCGGCATAGAGCAGCTTGGTCTGGTCCACGGCGGTTTCGGGCTTGCCCTTGGGCAGGTTGCCGGAGGTACTCTCATGGGCGATGGCGGTGATCGTCCCGTCCGCCGTCGCGCCGATGCGGATCCGCTGGATCGTGGCCGGCCGATGGGTGGTGTTGTTGGCGACCAGCGGCCGGGTCAGCGCGACCTTGACCGGTCGGCCGGCGGCCTTGGCGGCCAGCGCCGCCACCACGGCGTCGGAGCGCACGAACAGCTTTCCCCCGAAGCCGCCGCCGATATAGGGCGAGTCGACGCGGATCGACGCCTCCGGGATGTCGAGGATCTTGGCGATGCTGCCCTTGGTCCAGGCGATCATCTGGTTCGAGGTCCAGAGGGTGAGCTTGTCGCCCTCCCAGGCGGCGATGGTCGCGTGCGGCTCCATCATCGCGTGGCTCTCGTCGGGGGTCGTGTAGGTCTCGTCGAACTTGACCGGCGCCGAGGCGAAGGCGCCCTCGAAGTCGCCGGTCCGATCTTCGCCGCCGCCGCCGCTGCCCTCGCCGCTGTCGCCGGGAACCGGCTTGGCGGACGGGGCCACGGCCGCGAGGTCGAACTGGCCGGCCTCGCGGGCATAGTCGACCTTGACGAGGAACGCCGCGGCTCGGGCCTGCTCGAAGGTCTCGGCCACCACGACCGCGATGGCCTGGTGGTAGTGCTGGACCTGAGCACCGCCGAAGAGGTTGGCGGCGTTCATCCGGCCGAGGCCGAGAGCCGGCATGTCCAGGGTGGTGACGATGGCGACGACGCCGGGCGACGCCTTGGCGGCCGCCGTGTCGATGGCGCGGATGCGGCCCTTGGCGATGCCGGCGCCGAGCACGTAGCCGTAGGCCTGATTCGCCACCACGTCGTGGCGCTCATAGGCATAAGGCGCCGTCCCGGTGGTCTTGAACTTGCCGTCGATGCGGTCGGTGGCCTTGCCGACGACCTTGAGCTGGTCGATCGGGTTCTGGCCCGCGGGGGTGTCGAACTTCATGGCTCAGGCCCTCGCTTCGTTCAGCGCCGCGCTGAGCGTGCGCTCGGCCAGCGTCAGCTTGTAGGCATTGTCGTGGGTCGGCTTGGCGCCGGCGAAGGCCTGCGCGGTCACCGCCTTGGCGCCCCGGGCCATCTCGCCCTCCGCCGCTTCCACCCGCCAGGGCTTGTGCGCCACGCCGCCGAAGGCCGCCCGGCCGCTGCCGTCCGGCTGAACCACCGCCGCCACCGAGACCAGGGCGTAGGCGTAGGACGCGCGATCCCGGACCTTGCGGTAGATGTGCGCGCCACCCAGCGGCTTCGGCAGCGTCACCGCCGTGATGAGCTCGCCGGGCGCGAGCGTGGTGTCGACCTCCGGCCGGTCACCCGGCAGGCGGTGGAATTCGGCCATCGGGATCTTCCGCTTGGTCCCCTTGGCGTCGACGGTCTCGACCGTGGCGTCAAGCACCCGCATGGCGACCGCCATGTCGCCCGGATGCGTGGCAATGCAGGCCTCGCTCGCACCGATCACGGCAAGCTGGCGCGAGACGCCGTCGAGGGCCGAGCAGCCGGAGCCCGGCTGACGCTTATTGCAGGCCTGCGCGGTATCGTAGAAGTACGGACAGCGGGTGCGCTGCAGGAGATTGCCGGCGGTGGTCGCCTTGTTGCGCAGCTGTCCGGAGGCACCGGCGAGCAGGGCCCGCGAGAGCACGGCGTAATCCTTGCGCACGCGGGCATCGGCCGCGAGGTCGGTGTTGCGCACGAGAGCTCCGACGCGCAGACCGCCCTCCGGCGTCGCCTCGATCTTGTCGAGCCCGAGGCCGTTGACGTCCACGAGGTGGGTCGGGGTCTCGATCTGCAGCTTCATTAGATCGAGGAGGTTCGTGCCACCGGCAATGAACTTGGCGTTCGGATTGCGGGACACGGCGGCGGCGGCTTCCGCGGGCGAATTCGGGCGCTCGTAGGTGAAAGACTTCATGCGGGCCTCCCGGCGACCTCGGTCATCGCCTCGACGATGTTGGAATAGGCGCCGCAGCGGCAGATATTGCCGCTCATGCGCTCGCGGATCTCGGCGTCCGTGACCTGCATCGGCGCATTCAGATCCGCCGTGACGTGGCTGGGGATGCCAGCCTTGATCTCGGCGAGCACCGCGACGCCGGAGCAGATCTGGCCCGGCGTGCAGTAGCCGCACTGGTAGCCGTCATGCTTGATGAAGGCGGCCTGCATCGGGTGCAGGGCGTCGGGCTGGCCGAGCCCCTCGATGGTGGTGATCTCCGACCCCTGGTGCATCACCGCCAGGGTCAGGCAGGAATTGATGCGCCGGCCGTCGACGATCATCGTACAGGCGCCGCACTGGCCGTGGTCACAGCCCTTCTTCGAGCCGGTCAGGTGCAGGTGCTCGCGCGCGGCGTCGAGCAGGCTGGTGCGGGTGTCGATTTCGAGTTCGCGGCGCTGGCCGTTCACCGTCAGCGACACCTTCGCCAGCACCGGCTGATCTGGACCGGCGGATTCGGGCCGACCCTCGGCCCGCGCGGGGACCGCGGCCAGGGCCGCACAGGCCGTCGCGCCGGCCATGACGTCACGTCGACTCAATTCGTTCTCTCCGAAACTTGGCATGGCGTTCTCTGAACCTGTAGCGGGAGGAGGCTGCCAGCGGACGGGCGCCCGGTAACGTCGCGGGCCGGGAGACCGCCCGATCGGGCGATCTTGGTCCCGGGCGTGACACGGAACCGCGCGGGCTCCGTCCGGACGTGCGCCTGCCTTCTGCGAAGTGTGTCCAGCGAGAACGCAGAACTCGGCGCGTCGGTCCCTGGAATTTCTCCAGACTGCGAGACCTCGCGCCTTCGTGTGCGGCCGAGCACCTCACGGGGTCGCATCGCCCGACACCCTGGTCGAAGGCCGCACCGTCGAACCCAGTACCAACGCTCCACCCGGCTCGAAGGAGAAGCCCACGCGCACCGCGCGGGTCATCGCACAGGTCCGCGCTCCCATCGTCCCGGTCAGCGGCGCCGGAAAACCCGACGATCGCATCGGCCGCTTGAACGCCCTGGAAACCCTCGCCGGCATCCGCACGCGGTCGCCGGTGCCGATGGCGCGCGACGGCCTCGCCGCGGGCGTCCCGATGCCCTAGCTGTCTCAACAGATCTTCCGATCCGGTCGTCAGTCCTCGAATCCGGTCGTCGAAGCCGGTCGTCTTGGCAAAAGGTGCGCGATGCAAAAGGGATTTCGCTGGTTCGGCCGGATGGCTCTGCCCGTCCTGGCGCTGGTCGCGAGCGCGGGTGCTGCCGGCGCCGACTGCATCCGGCACGTCTATAACCGCTCACCCCTGACGCTGGTGGGCGCGCAGGAGGGCGGCCCGTCCTTCCTGGTGAAACCCGGCACCGCGCGCGCGATCCGGCTCTCGGGTCCCGGCAGCCTCGAGCTGTCCGGGTACTGCGATGCGTACGGGAGCCGCGGCAATGACGGGACCGGAGGTGCCGCGGTGCAGGCGTCGCTGCGATACACCGCCGTCCTCGATCGCTGCTACATGGAGATCGGCCACGACTTCTTCGACCGCGAACTCGGACGCGGGTTTCTTCCCCGGGACAGCCTCGCGCCGTTCACCGTGAACAATCCGAAACAGGGCGACGTGGTGCTCTACACGGATCGCACGATCTGCCGGCCCCGCTAGGGGCGCCTTCGGTCAGATCGGGTGCGGGACCTCGGGCTTCAGCTTGAGGGGCCGCGCCAGTTTCTTCGAGAGGCGCCCCGCCGCCTCCACCGCCGCGCCCTCCGCGCTCGCGGCCGCCACGATGGCCAGAGCCTCGTCCTGGGCGGATGTCAGCACCGCGTAGACGCGCAACGCCTCTCGGCGCTGCTTCACCGCGACGAGAAAGACCTGGCTCTTGGCCCGCTTGCCCTTGTCGGCGGGAGCAGCCTCGGAGGACGAACGACGACGGCTCAAGGACGGACCGGCATCCGCTGGAGACCGACGGCCGGAACGGCGCAGGCCCTCTCGCTTGCGAAGAACGCGATCTCGTCCTTCCTCCGTCGTTTCACGGTCCCGACGACGTCCCGGACCGGGGAGAGGGCGACGCGCGTGCGTGTTCCCAAACGCCCGACCGGCGGCACGGGATTCGATCGCGAAGAACGCGTTTTACGAGCTTCGGCGCGCAATCCTGTCCCACCCCGACATCCCAGCGCGGTCGTGCCGCGAATTTCGCCGTTCATCATGCATGCTCAGCCAGATTCGGGAAGATCATCGACCGTGATCACTCCGGGATGCCTCCGAAGTTTCTGTGCGATGTCTTCCACGGAGCGGCGCGACAGCCGCACGAAGGTGATCAGCGTCTCGTCGAATTCAGGCGCGGACCCGCGCCGAGTCACGAATTGCCGGACACGGGAGGGGCGCACACCGGACACGGCCTGCACCACCTCCAGGCTGATGCAGCCGGGCTTGGCCACCACGCGGAGGGGCCGGATGTGCATCCGGTCGTGGTAGCGCTCCTGCAAGGGTTTCATCCCGGCGAGGATCCCCAGCAGGATCGCCGTGGTGGCGATGCCCGCCACGTAGAGGCCGCCGCCGACCGCGAGGCCGACGGCCGCGACGGCCCAGAGGCTCGCCGCGGTGGTGAGCCCCTTCACCACCTCGCCCCGCAGGAGAATCGTTCCCGCTCCGAGAAACCCGATGCCGGAGACGACCTGGGCGGCCATGCGCGAGGGATCGAGGGCGACGTTCCGGGTCCCCAGCACATCGGCGAAGCCGAAGGCCGAGACGATCATGATCAGGCAGGCGCCGACGCCGACCAGCATGTGCGTTCGCAGGCCCGCGGCCCAGAGCAGGCGCTCGCGCTCGATGCCGATCAGCCCGCTCAGGACCGCGGCCAGGAGCAGGCGCCAGACGATCTCGACGTTGCCTAGCATTCCCGGGTCTCCTCCCAGTCCGATGTCGCGCGCCGACCGGAGCGGACCTCAGCCGATGAAAGCCGTCACGGCGTAGCAGGCCGCGGCGATCAGGGCGGCGGCCGGCAGGGTCAGCACCCAGGCGACCACGATGTTGCCGGCGACGCCCCAGCGAACCGCCGAGGTCCGCCGTGCAGCCCCGACGCCGATGATCGCGCCCGTGATGGTGTGGGTGGTCGAGACCGGTACGCCGAGCCAGGTCGCGGCGAACAGGGTGATCGCGCCGCCCGTCTCGGCGCAGAACCCCTGCATCGGGTTCAGACGCGTGATCCTGGAGCCCATCGTGTGCACGATGCGCCAGCCGCCGAGCAGCGTGCCCAGCGCCATGGCGGACTGGCAGGAGATCACCACCCAGAGGGGAACGTGAAAGGAGGCGCCCAGGTGGCCCTGCGAGTAGAGCAGCACCGCGATGATCCCCATGGTCTTCTGCGCGTCGTTGCCGCCGTGGCCCAGGGAGTAGAGCGAGGCCGAGACGAACTGCAGGGCGCGGAAGCGGCGGTCGACCGCGAACGGCGTCGCCCGCACGCAGAGCCAGGAGACCATCAGCACCAGGAGGAGCGCGAGCAGAAAGCCCAGGAGCGGCGATAGGACGATGGCGGCGGCGGTCTTCGTCAGCCCGCTCCAGACCACCGCGCTGAACCCGGCCTTGGCGACGCCCGCTCCGATGAGTCCGCCCACGAGGGCGTGCGAGCTGCTCGACGGGATGCCGAAGACCCAGGTGACGATGTTCCAGGTGATGGCGCCCATCAGCGCGCTGAAGATCACCCGGGGATCGATGATCCCCGCATCGACGATTCCGGTCCCGAGGGTCTGGGCTACGTGCAGGCCGAAGAACAGAAAGGCGATGAAGTTGAAGAACGCCGCCCAGAGCACCGCGTATTGGGGCCGCAGCACCCGCGTCGACACGATGGTGGCGATGGAGTTGGCCGCATCGTGCAGGCCGTTGAGGAAGTCGAAGAACAGCGCGACGGCGATCAGGCCGGCGAGGGCGGGCAGGGCGAGCGCGGTGGCCTCGGTCATCGGGTCGCCTACACGTTCTCGATCACGATGCCGCTGATCTCGTTGGCGACATCCTCGAAGCGGTCGACCACGTCCTCGAGGTGGCCGTAGATCTCCGCGCCGATGAGGTAGGCCATCGTGTCGCCGTCGCCGCCATTCTTGCGGTGGGCCTCGTAGAGCGCCTTGAGGCCGCGCTCCTGCAGCTCGTCCGAGCGTCCCTCGACCCGGGTGATCTGCTCGGTCAGGGTGTTGATGCGCCCCGCATGGGTTCCGACGGCCGTGAGGAGGGGGATCGTCTCGGCGGTGAGCCGCGCCGCCTCGATCACGGTGCCGCCCATCTCCTGCATCAGCGGTTCGAAGCGGCGAACCTCGTAGAGGGCGATCGTCTTCACCGTCTTGTTCATCTGGTCGATGGCGTCGTCCATCGACTGGATCAGGTCCTTGATGTCGCCTCGGTCGAAGGGCGTGATGAAGCTCCGACGCACGGCGAGGAGGACTTCGGCGGTGATCGCGTCCGCCTCGTGCTCGCGCTCCACCACCTGTTGGCAGTAGCGCGGAACGGCGTCCCCGCCCTGAAGCACGCCCTGCAGCGCCTCGGCGCCGGCCACCAGGGTGCGCGAGTGCCGCTCGAAGAGGTCGAAGAACCGATCCTCGCGCGGCATCAACGCCTTGAACCAACCCAGCATCCCCGACTCCGGACCCACCCCGCTTGATTAGCCAACTAGGGTTTTCGCGCGCAGGAGACCAGGGCCTTCGCGAGCTTTGCCCTGGTGCGCCGCCCAGGCAATCATCGGCCGATGACGCTGCGGATGGTGAAGCTCGACTGGATACGGGCGATTCCGGGCAGCTTCGAGAGCACCGACCGGTGCAGCCGCTCGTATTCCGCCATGTCGGCGACGCGGATCTTCAGGAGATAATCGGAATCACCCGTCATCAGGTAGCAATCCTGAATGTCGGGGCAGCGCCGCACGGCCGCCTCGAACCGGTTGAGGCAATCCTCGGTCTGCCGCTCCAGGGCGATCCGGGTCATCACCACCAAGCCGGCGGAGCCGGGCCCGTCGAGAAGCACGGTGTAGCCGCGGATCGTGCCGTTGCGCTCCAGCATCCGCAAGCGCCGCAGGCAGGCGGAGGCCGAGAGGCCGACGCGCTGCGCCAGGGCGGCGTTCGGGATCCGCGCATCCTCGCGGAGGACCCGGATGATCGCGCGATCGATCTCGTCGGGCGGCATCACTATCCTCGGCCGGCATAGGCAACGATCGTGCATCGTATCGCAGGATCGTGCGTCGGGCACCCTTTGCGAGGCGGAACCTGCACCATCTTCGCTGCACCGCTCGCAGGATCGAGTGTCTCTAGTCCGGCGAGACCGGAGCGCTCGGGGCCGGGAGCGGCATGGCCCCGCCTGTGCTTTGGATTCCGGGCCTCAGGGGAGACGTGCGATGCGGGTCCTGGTTCTCGGAAGCGGCGTGGTCGGCGTCAGCACGGCCTATTACCTCGCCAAGGCCGGTCATGCCGTCACGGTGATCGACCGCCAGCCCGCCGCCGGCCTAGAGACGAGCTTCGCCAATGCGGGCCAGGTCTCGCCGGGCTACTCGGCCCCCTGGGCGGCCCCGGGCATTCCCATCAAGGCGATGAAGTGGCTGATGATGCGCCACCGGCCCCTGGTGCTGTGGCCGACCGTCGAGCCGCGCTTCTATGGCTGGCTCACGCGCATGCTCGCGAACTGCACCGAGGACGCGTACATCCGCAACAAGGGCCGCATGGTTCGTCTCGCCGAGTACAGCCGGGACGTCCTGCGCGACCTGCGCACCGAGACCGGCATCACCTACGACCACCGGACCCGCGGCACCCTCCAGCTCTTCCGCACGCGAAAGCAGCTCGACCATGTCGGCGACGACACCCGCGTCCTCGATACCTATGGGGTCGCCTACACGGTGCTGGACCCGGCCGGATGCATCGCGGCCGAGCCGGCGCTGGCCGGCGTCCGCGACACGATCGTCGGGGGCCTTCACCTGAGCGGCGACGAGACGGGCGATGCCCACCTGTTTACGCAGCGCCTGGCGGAGCTGTGCGCGCGGATGGGCGTCCGTTTCCGCTACGGGACGCGCATCGACGGCCTCGAAACCGCGGGCGACGCGGTGACGGGCGTAGTCTGCGGATCCGAAACCCTGCGGGCCGATGCCTACGTCGCCGCCATGGGCTCCTTCACCCCGGGCCTCCTCCGTCCCCTCGGGCTTCGGCTGCCGATCTATCCCGTCAAGGGATACTCGCTCACCCTGCCGGTCACCGACCCCGCCCAGGCGCCGGTCTCCACCGTCATGGACGAGACCTTCAAGGTCGCGCTCACGCGCCTCGGGGACCGGATCCGCGTGGGCGGCACGGCCGAGCTCGCGGGCTTCAGCGATGTCCTCCGGGCCCCGCGCCGGGCGACCCTGGAGCGCTGCGTCCGGGACCTGTTCCCCAACGGGGGCGACCTCGCGGCCGCCACGTTCTGGACCGGCCTGCGCCCGATGACGCCGGACGGCACGCCGATCGTCGGTGCCACGCGCTATGCCAACCTCTACACCAACACCGGCCACGGCACCCTGGGCTGGACGATGGCCTGCGGCTCCGGGCGGATGCTGGCCGACCTGATGTCCGGCCGCGCGCCCGACATCGACCATGCCGACCTGGCGCTCGCCCGCTACGCCGCCTGACGCCGTCAGGCGGTGAACCCCTCCAGGATCAGCATCACCAGGGGGATGGCGAGCCCGGCGAGCACCGTCTGCAGGGCGAGGATGCCGGCCATCAGCGGCGCGTCGCCCCCGAGCTGCCGGGCCATGATGTAGGACGAGGACGCCGTCGGCAGCGACTGGAACAGCAGGGCGGTGGCGGCGGCCGGCCCGTGCAGGCCGGCGGCGAGGCAGGCCAGGATCGTCACCGTCGGCATCAGCACGAACTTGGCGACCGACGCGATGACGACCGGACGCAGCCAGGTCCGGACGGTACGGGGATCGAGGGCGGCGCCGACGCAGAGGAGACCGAGCGGGAGGGAGGCCTGCCCCAGGGCCTTCAGGGTGGGCTCCAGTCCCGGCGGCAGCCCGAAGCCCGTCGCCTGCAGGGCGATCCCGATGCCGCAGGCGACCACCAGGGGATTGAGAAGGAGCTGGCGGAGGATCGGCCGCGGCGCCAGCCGCCCGCCCGAGCCGAAGCGCGCGAAGACCAGGACGCACAGGATGTTCACCGTGGGCACGATGGCCGCGTTGGCGACCGCCGCCAGGGCGATTCCCTGCAGGCCGAACAACCCCGCCGCCGCCGAGACCCCGACGTAATTGTTGAAGCGCACTCCGCCCTGGAACACCGAGGTGAAGGCCGCTCCGTCGAGGTCGAGCCGCGGCCGGATCGCGAGCAGCATGAGCGCCACCGCGAGGGTCGAGGCCACGAGGACGCCCGCCAGGGCGAGGACGGGCACGCCGTCCAGGCGCGCGGTGGCCAGCCCGTGGATGAACAGCGCCGGCAGCAGCACGTAGTAGCCGAGGCGCTCGGCCTGGGCCCAGAACGACTCGGCCACGAGGCCGTTGCGGCGCAGCAGCACGCCGAGGCCGATCAGCAGCGCGATCGGCACCAGGGCGAGGATGACCGTCGCGCTCACGCGGCGGGCCGGAGGACGCTGGAACCGGCGGTGATCGATAAGCGCATGGATCGCAACTCGGGTGAGACGACGGCCAGCTGTACGTGACGTGGGTTGCGGAAGAGTACCGGGGCGGGTGCGTTCCTGGGGGCGCGGGGCATGGCTATCCCCAAGCATCGCGGGGAACGGGCCTGCCACACCGGTCGCCATGGCCCCCAATTTGCATCATTTTGATGCATCGTCCCGGCTCGAATCGCCGGGACTGCGGATTGTCTGATGGCGCTCGAACAGCCCTCGCCGGCCGGACTCGACGAGACCTATCGCCGGATCACCTGGCGGCTGCTGCCGTTCCTGATGTTCCTCTGGGTCCTCTCCTGGATCGACCGGGTGAACATCGGCTTTGCCAAGCTGCAGATGCTCGCCGACCTGAAGTTCAGCGAGACCGTCTACGGCATCGGCGCCGGGATCTTCTTCATCGGCTACTTCCTCTGCGAGGTTCCGAGCAACCTCCTCCTCGAGCATATCGGCGCCCGCAAGACCATCGCGCGCATCACCCTGCTGTGGGGTCTCTGCTGCGTGGCGATGATGTTCGTCACCACCCCCGGCCTGTTCTACGTCCTGCGTTTCCTCCTGGGGGTGTTCGAAGCGGGCTTCTATCCGGGCGTGATCCTGTTCCTGACCTACTGGTACCCCACCGAGCGGCGCGCCAAGGTCTTCGGGCTGTTCATGTCGGCCTCCGCCATCGCGGGGGTGATCGGCGGACCGCTGGCCGGCACGATCATGACCGGACTCGACGGCGTGAACGGCTGGTCAGGCTGGCAGTGGGTCTTCCTCCTCGAAGGCATCCCGTCGATCCTGGCCGGCCTCGTCACGCTGTTCTATTTGACCGACCGGCCGGAGAAGGCCGGCTGGCTGACCCCGGAGCAGCGCGCCCTGGTCGCGGCCGACCTCGCCCGCGACGCGGCGGCCCTCGGCCCGCGGGAGCATCGCATTCTCGCCTCGTTGCGGGATGTCCGGGTCTGGCAATGCATCGCGATCTTCTTCTGCATCATCACCGCCAACTCGGCCCTGACCTTCTTCGGGCCGAGCGTGGTCCGCGAGGCGGGCTACACCGACCCGCTCACCATCGGCTGGATCATGTCCGGCGCCTATCTCTGCGGCGCAGCCGGGATGATCCTCAATGGCCGCCACTCCGACCGCTCCGGCGAGGCGCGCCTCCATTGCGGCCTCCCGGCGCTGATCGGCGCCGTGGCGATCGCCCTCCTCGGGTGGCTCGTCCCGATCAGCCCGGCGCTGTCGATCCTCGCCCTCACGGTGGCGATCGTCGGCACCATGAGCGCCATTCCGGTCTTCTGGCAGATCCCAGGCCGGTTCCTCGCCGGTTCGGCCGCGGCGGCCGGCATCGCGCTGATCAACGCGGTGGCGAACCTCGCCGGGTTCGGCGCGCCGGCGGTGATGGGCGCCCTGCGCGAACAGACCGGCTCTGCCGCCACCGGCCTCTGGATCGTCGCGGGCTTCGAGGTCGCGACGCTCCTCCTCATCCTCGCCTTCGTCCCGCCGGAACCCGGAGCCCTGGTCCGGCGGGCCGCGGCACGCGCCGCCCACGAACCCGCCTGAACCCGAACCCCGCACCCGTCGAGAAGGACACGCCATGGATCGACCGGCCCTCACGCGCCGAAGCCTCGTCGGCGCCGGTCTCGGCGCCGTCGCCGCCACCGGCGCTCTGGCGCAGGCCGCGCCCGCCCCGCCGAGGGCCCTGGCGACGGCGCCGAACTCCCAGGCCGGCCTCGGCCCGCGCCTGACCCTGCACGCCATCGACAACTTCCACGGCACGCCCGGCGCCGGCATGGTCTGCGACCTGGCGATCCGGGAGGGCGACGCCTATCGGACGCTCAAGACCGTGACCACGGCCGCCAATGGCCGTCCGGTCGAACCGCTCCTGGTCGACGAAGCCCTGAAGGTCGGCCAGTACGAGTTGCTGATGCATTTCGAGGCGTATTTCGCCGAGGCCGGCGTAGCGCTGCCGCAGCCGAATTTCCTCAGCCTCGTTCCGGTGCGCTTCGTGATCCGCGATGCGGGGCAGCGCTACCACCTGCCGGTGCTTTTCACCCCGTGGGGCTACTCCTACTATCGCGGCAGCTGACGCGCCCGCGGCACGCCTTCAGCGAGATTTCCTTCCGGAGCCCGATCGACATGGCCGGCATCACCACACACGTCCTCGACGCGGATCGCGGCCGCCCGGCGCCGGGGGTGCGCATCGACTTCTCCTTGAGGGAGGGCGACGCGTGGCGCCTCGTGAAGAGCGTCGTCACCAATGCCGACGGGCGCACCGACGCACCAATCCTGCCAGCCGCCGAGGCCAAGGTCGGCCAGTACCAGCTCGAATTCCACATCGACGCCTACCTGAAGACCAAGCCCGGCGTGACCGAGGCCGACATCTTCGTCGACAATCCGGTGGTGCGCTTCGCGGTCTTCGATGCCGGGCAGCACTACCACGTGCCGATGCTGTGCGCGCCGGGCACCTGCGCCACCTACCGGGGCAGCTGACGGCGATGGTCGATTCCGGAAAGCCCGATCTCGCCGCCATCAACCGGCTCGATGGGGCCGGCTTCGTCGTCCGATTCGGAGGGGTGTTCGAGCATGCGGCCTGGGTCGCGGAGCGCGCCCACGCGCACGGGCCCTTCGCCAGCCTCGACGACCTGCACGCGGCCATGATGCGGGCCGTGCGCGCCGCGCCAACCGAAACCCGCATCGCCTTCCTGAACGGCCATCCGGAGCTCGCCGGGCCCGAGGCGCGGGCCCGCAGCATGACGGCGGATTCGGCAAGCGAGCAGGGCAGCGCCGGGCTCGACCACATGCCCGCCGCCGACGCGGAGGCCTTCGACCGCCTCAACGCCGCCTATCGCCGCCGCTTCGGCTTTCCCTTCATCATCGCGGTCCGCGGCCGGGCGCGAGCCGAGATCCTGGCGATCTTCGCGGAGCGCCTGCGGCGCACTCCCGGAGAGGAGGAGCAGGCCGCCCTCGACGAGATCGCGCTGATCACCCGGATGCGGCTCGACCGCCTCGTCGCCGCATCCGGGTGAGGCAGTTCACTTCAGGCGGGCGGCGGCCCAGGCGATGTGGTCGGCCATGAAGGTGGAGATGAAGTAGTACGAGTGGTCGTACCCCTCGCGCATGTTGAGGGTCAGGGGAATGCCGGCCGTCTTGCAGGCCTCTTCCAGGAGCCAGGGACGCAGGCCGTCGTCGAGGAAGCTGTCGGCGGTGCCCTGGTCGACCAGGAACTCCGGGAAGCGCTTGCCGTCTTCGATCAGCGCCGTGGCGTCGTGGGCGCGCCACGCAGCGGTGTCGGTGCCGAGATACTTCTCGAAGGCAGGCTTCGACCAGCCGGCCGTGGAGGGCTGGGCGATCGGCGCGAAGGCCGAGCAGGACTTAAAGCGGTCGGGATAGGTGAGGGCGATGGTCAGTGCACCGTGGCCGCCCATGGAATGGCCGAAGATGCCCTGGCGGGACATGTCGGCCGGAAACTCCTGAGCGATGAGGGCGGGCAGTTCCTCGGTCACGTAGCTCCACATCCGGTAGTTCGCGGCGTAGGGCGCCTGGGTGGCGTCGAGGTAGAAGCCGGCGCCGGAGCCGAACTGCCAGTTGCCCTCCTCGTCGGGAATGCCGGGGCCGCGCGGGCTGGTGTCGGGCGCCACGATGATGACGCCGTGCTCGGCCGCCGCCTTGCGGTACTCGCCCTTGTCCATGACGTTGGCGTGCGTGCAGGTCAGGCCCGAGAGGTACCACAGCACCGGCACCGGGCCAGCCTCGGCCTGCGGCGGCACGAACACCGCGAAGGTCATCGGGCAGCCCGTAGTCCGGGCATCGTGCTTGTAGACGCCCTGCGTGCCGCCGTGGGCGCGGGCCTTCGAGAGGGTTTCCATGTGTACTCTCCTGCTTAGGGCTCAGAGTCCCGTTCCGGGGCTGGGAAAGGGTGCGATGTCGGGCCCCTGAAAGAATGTGGTCGATCCGCGCCCCTCCCTCTGCCCTCTGCGGGAGAGGGCGGCCCGCGTCAGCGGGTCGGGTGAGGGGAGCACCGGTCCCGGAGAGGTCGCCCCCTCTCCCGCCTGCTCCGCAGGCACCCTCCCCCGCGAAGGGGGGAGGGACCGGACACGGTCTGTCCCGATCGGATCAGTAAACCACCACCGACCGGATCGACTTGCCCTCGTGCATGAGGTCGAAGCCGTGGTTGATGTCCTCGAGCGGCATGGTGTGGGTGATCAGGTCGTCGATGTTGATCTTGCCCTCCATGTACCAGTCGACGATCTTCGGCACGTCGGTGCGGCCGCGGGCGCCGCCGAAGGCCGAGCCCTTCCAGACGCGGCCGGTGACGAGCTGGAACGGACGGGTCGCGATCTCCTTGCCGGCCTCGGCCACGCCGATGACGATCGACTCGCCCCAGCCGCGGTGGCAGCACTCGAGGGCCTGGCGCATCACGTTGACGTTGCCGGTGCAGTCGAAGGAGAAATCCGCGCCGCCGCCGGTCACGTCGAGGATCGCCTGGACCACGTGATCGTTGCCGACCTCCTTCGGGTTGATGAAGTGGGTCATCCCGAACTTGCGGGCCATCTCCTGCTTGTCCGGATTGATGTCGACGCCGATGATCTTGTCGGCCCCCACCATCCGGGCGGCCTGGAGCACGTTGAGGCCGATGCCGCCGAGGCCGAACACCACGACGTTGGCGCCGGGCCAGACCTTGGCGGTGTAGATCACCGCGCCGATGCCGGTGGTGACGCCGCAGCCGATGTAGCAGATCTTGTCGAAGGGGGCGTCTTCGCGGATCTTCGCCAGCGCGATCGCCGGCAGGACCGTGAAGTTCGAGAAGGTCGAGCAGCCCATGTAGTGGAACAGGGTGTTGGACCCGCCCGGGCTGCCGCCGGTGGAGACGCAGGAGAAGCGGCTGGTGCCGTCGGGCATCACGCCCTGGCCCTGCGTGGAGCGGATCGCGGTGCACAGGTTGGTGCGCTGCGACAGGCAGGACTTACAGTTGCGGCATTCCGGGGTGTAGAGCGGGATGACGTGGTCGCCGGGCTTCAGCGCGGTGACGCCGGCGCCGACCTCGCGGACGATGCCCGCGCCCTCGTGGCCGAGGATCGCCGGGAACTTGCCCTCGGAATCGAGGCCCGACAGGGTGTAGGCGTCGGTGTGGCAGATGCCGGTGGCCATCAGCTCGACGAGAACCTCGCCGGCCTTGGGTCCTTCGATGTCGATGGTCTCGATCGTGAGAGGCTTCTTGGCCTCCCACGCGACCGCGGCGCGCGTCTTCATAGCAGTGTCCTTAGAGCTGTGATGATCACGGACGGCGGCGATGGATGCCGGCGCTTCGTCTCGCGGCACCCGAAAGGTGGCAAGGCGAACGGCCCGAAAATCTGAATGGTGTTTGATGCCTCCGGCGTCGAGATGCAACAGGCGTGCTCCGTCGTTTGCGCCAGGGTTGCGAATTTGGAATGACGGTCGCCGCGGCGCGGCCGGAACGGAGGGACGATGAAGGACTGGGATAGGGGGCGTGAGGCGCTCATCGCGCCGGCGGCGGCGCGCAATCGTGCGGCGATCCTCGCCGTCCTGCGGGACGTCCTGCCCGAGACCGGAACGATCCTCGAGATCGCCAGTGGATCGGGTGAGCACGCGGTCCATTTCGCCGCCGCCCTGCCGGCGCTCTCGTGGCAGCCCAGCGACCCCGAGCCGGCCTATCGCCGCAGCATCGCGGCGCATGCGGAGGCCGCAGGTCTCGCCAACCTGCGGCCTCCCCTCGATCTCGACGCCGCCGCGGCCGCCTGGCCGATCGCGCGCGCCGACGCCATCCTGTGCATCAACATGGTCCACATCGCGCCGTGGTCGGCCACGGAAGGGCTGATGGACGGAGCCGCCCGCACGCTTGCCCCGGGCGGCGTCCTGTTCCTCTACGGCGCCTTTCGCGAGGGCGGCCGCCACACCGCCGAGAGCAACGCCGCCTTCGACCAGGACCTGCGTGCGCGGGATCCGCGCTGGGGCGTCCGCGATCTCGAGACCGTCGCGGACACGGCCGCGCGGCGCGGCCTGCGGCACGAAGCCCGCATCGGCCTGCCGGCGAACAACCTGGCGCTGGTCTTCCGTCGCCCTGCGTCGGCGGCCTCGGCCTGATGCCCGCTGAGTCCCAGGCCCCGCACCCGCGAGACCGCATCGAAACCCTGCGCGACGCCCTCGAAGGCCGCCAGATCGAACTCTCCCTTGCGGCTGTCGCCGCAGGGGCCGTCACGGCCCTGACCGTGCCGGGAACGGCGGCGTTGGAAGGAGGGATCAACCCGGCCCTCGCACTGATGCTGTTCGTCACCTTCCTGCAGGTGCCCCTGCGGGCGCTGGCTCACGCCTTCACCCGCGGCCGCTTCCTGGCGGCGTTGATGGTCGTCAATTTCCTCGCGATCCCCCTGTTGGTCGCCGGGCTCACCCTCTTCCTTCCCGCCGACCCGATGCTGCGTCTCGGCGTGCTGATGGTGCTGCTCACGCCGTGCATCGACTACGTGGTGACCTTTGCCCATCTCGGGGGCGCCGATGCCCGGGTCCTGCTGGCCTCGACCCCGGCCCTTCTCCTCGCCCAGATGGCGCTGTTGCCGATCTACCTGACGCTCTTTCTCGGCGCGGACGCGGGACGGTTCGTGCAGGTCGGCCCCTTCCTCCACGCCTTCGTCTGGCTCATCGCGCTGCCCTTGGCCGCGGCCGGTGCCGTCCAGGTCTGGAGCGGACGGAGCCGCCTCGGGCGACGGGCCGCGGCCGGGCTTAGTGTGCTGCCGGTCCCCGCGACGGCCCTCGTCCTCTTTGTCGTGGTCGCGGCGGTCCTGCCGCAGCTCGGCGCGAGCCGGGACGCGGCCGCACGGACGGTCCCGGTCTACCTGGCCTTCGCCGCATTGGCTCCGCTCATCGGCTGGGGAGCCGGGCGCGTTTTCCGGCTCGACGCGCCTACCGGGCGGACCCTGGCCTTCAGCGCCGCGACCCGGAACTCGCTGGTCGTCCTGCCCCTGGCCTTCGCGGTTCCGGGCGGGGTGCCCCTGCTGCCGGCCGTCATCGTCACGCAGACGCTGATCGAACTCATGAGCGAGCTGGTCTATGTCCGGATGATCCCGCGGCTCGGACGTCCGTCGATCCGATCCGCGTCCGCGCCCTAAAAACCCCTTCGCCGCGCCGTCCGGAACGGGCGGCGCGCGGCGACGGCCCTGGGATCGCGGACGGGACTCACCCAGGGTCACGGCCAGGGGCGATCGAAACCGGATCTGCGATCGGCCGTCGAAATCGGGATCGAACACCTGACAGGGTAAGCAAATCGTTCGGCGCCTGCCGCGAACGCCGTCGCCCTACGTTTCCCGCCATGCTTTAATCCAGAAAAACCGCTGCATTGCAGCGTATAGGGAGAGAAATGCCTGGAATGGACGTTCGCGTTTCAGACGCGTCCTTGTCGGACGCACGCACGCCCGGGTGGCTGTCCCGCGAAGCGATCGTCGCCAAGCCCGGCTTCAACCGATGGCTGGTCCCGCCGGCGGCCCTGGCCATCCATCTCTGCATCGGCATGTCCTACGGTCTGTCGGTGTTCTGGCTCCCCCTGTCGAGGGCGCTGAGCGTCGGCCAGCCCGCGCCGGCGGCCTGCCCGGACATGAGCATCGCCACCGCCCTGGTCACCACCACCTGCGACTGGCGCGTCAGCGACCTCGTCATCGTCTTCTCCATCGGTATCGTGATGCTCGGGCTGTCGGCGGCGGTGTTCGGCGGCTGGCTGGAGCGGGCGGGGCCCCGCAAGGCCGGCCTCGCGGCGGCCCTGTGCTGGGGCGGCGGATTCCTGATCGGCGCCCTCGGCGTCTACGTGCATCAGCTCTGGCTGATCTGGCTCGGCATGGGCCTCGTCGGCGGGATCGGCCTCGGCCTCGGCTACATCTCGCCGGTCTCGACCCTGGTGAAGTGGTTCCCCGACCGCCGGGGCATGGCCACCGGCATGGCCATCATGGGCTTCGGCGGCGGCGCCATGATCGGCTCGCCGCTGGCCACCCTGCTCATCAACACCTTCAAGACCCCGGATTCCGCTGGCGTCTGGCAGACGCTGGCGGTGATGGGCGGGCTCTACGGCGCGGCGATGCTCTGCGGCGCCTTCGGCTACCGCGTGCCCCCGGCCGGCTGGCAGCCGGAAGGCTGGACCGCGCCGGCGGCCAAGAGCGCGATGATCACCTCGGGTCACGTCCACCTGGACCGGGCCCACAAGACCCCGCAGTTCTGGCTGCTCTGGGCGGTGCTCTGCCTCAACGTCTCCGCTGGCATCGGCGTGCTCGCCCTCGCGTCGCCGATGCTGCAGGAGATCTTCGGCGGCGCGCTGATCGGCCAGCCGGGTGTCGGCTTCGGCCAGCTCGATGCCGGCCAGAAGGCCCAGATCGCGGCGGTCGCGGCCGGCTTCGTCGGCCTCCTGTCCCTGTTCAACATCCTCGGACGCTTCTTCTGGGCCTCGATGTCCGACAAGATCGGCCGCAAGGTGACCTACGCCACCTTCTTCGCCCTCGGATGCCTGCTCTACGCGGGCGCACCCTGGGCGGCGTCGATCGGCTCGAAAGCGCTGTTCGTGACGTTCTTCTGCGTGATCCTGTCGATGTACGGCGGCGGCTTCGCCACGATCCCCGCCTACCTCGCCGACATCTTCGGCACACAGTTCGTCGGTGCCATCCACGGGCGGCTCCTCACCGCCTGGTCGACGGCCGGCGTGGTCGGTCCCTTCGTGGTGACGGCGATCCGGCAGGCGCAGGTCGATGCCGGCATCCAGGGGGCGGCGCTCTACACCCGGACGATGTACATCCTGGCGGCCTTCCTGGCAGCCGGCTTCGTCGCCAACCTCCTGGTCCGGCCGCTGGCGGCGCGCTGGTTCATGAGCGACGCCGCGCTCGCCGCCAGCGCGAAGGGCGGGAACGCCACGGCAGCGGGGCGGACGAGCGCTCGCGGCATCGGCCGGGGCGGCGTCACGCCCCTCGCGATCCTCGCCTGGGTCGCCGTCGGCGTCCCGATCGCCTGGGGGATCTGGAGCACGGTCTCGAAGGCGATGATCCTGTTCGGGTAAGGGCCGCACCGGCCACCCCCGGCGAAACGCCGAAGGTCCCGACCCGGCGACCGGTCGGGTGATCCGCCGCCCCCCGACGTGAGACCCTTGTCCGAAGGCGCAGCCCGGCCGGCGGGGAAGTCGGCGTCGTCCGCCCGCTCGATGCCCTCCGCCGGCTCCGACGCGGCGGACTCGTCGGCCAGCGGCGGACTGGTCCGGACGACACCTCGGCGGATCGGGCCTGCAGCGGACGAGGCCGCGTCCATCGGAGCCTCCCCGGTCTCGTCGTCGGGAGCGAGGCGACGATGCGCAGACCTAGATCAGTGCCGAGGCGCGCGGAGCAAAGCCCTCCACGAGGCCGGCGGCGCTGGCGACGGCATTGATCCGGATCGCCGCCCGAAGGAATAGCACCTTAATTCCTGTCGTGCTGTTCTCTGACCTCGACAATGACTATTTTCGTGCAAACTTTCCTTCTGTTTTGCGACAAACCACTGCTCATCACCGTTTCTGACGAAATACGGAAATACTCATGGCCTTTATTCTCAAATACATTCCCGATTTGACAATCTAACTCATTGAATCTTGTCCTGTAACCTTTTCAGATTTCCGCCTTTCCAGCATAGGATGGATCTAAGCTGTGTTTTGAAGCCACACCCACCGGGATAATACAAGCACAGGCTTTTGCGGCGTAGAAAACACACCTCTCGGTTGTCTAGATAGGGCGCGCCGCGTTGTCGCTGCACCGTTCTCGGGTGCCGTCCCGCATCGCGACCAGCATCGGGAGACAGCCGTGATCCGAACGCCATTCAGATTTCGCACCGGAAACGAGACCTACGAAAACTCCGGAGCCGTCCGCAGGTGCGACGGTCCGCCGACCGGGACAATGGGCGCGGCACCCGCCGTTCGGACGACCCTGCGCGCCCTCCGATCGCTGGCGCGCCGCCTGTCGGCTGCCGTCGCCCTGCTGGCCCTCGCCGGCGCCCCCGCGATGGCGGGGTCCGCGGCCCAGCCGGGCCAGACCATCGGTGCCGCGGCCGGCGCCCAGCTTCCGGTGGGTCTCTACTTCGTCAACACGTCCAGCTTCGGGGTGCGCGACACGCGCCCGCTGGACTCGGAATCGAACGTCAATCTGCCGGCCTTCGTCTGGGCGACGCCCTGGACCCTGTTCGGCGCGCGCCTGAACCTCATCGCGATCCAGCCCGTCGT
>NZ_JCBANU010000028.1:0-72840 GCF_059816145.1 Methylobacterium sp. 001424705
CCCCCTCCCCTGAACCCCGAATCCAGTCCCTTGCCCCGCCGATCACCCCCGATGCCGCTGACCGTCGCCGCCCTCTACCAGTTCGTCGCCCTGCCGGACGTCGCCACCCTGCAGGCGCCGCTCCAGGCCCTGTGCACGGAACTCGGGATCACCGGCACCCTGCTGCTGGCGCCGGAGGGCCTGAACGGCACGGTGGCGGGCCCGGACGCGGCCATCGACGCCTTCCTCGCCGCGCTGCGCGAAGGCCCGCTCTTCGGCGGCCGCCTCGCCGGCCTCGACGTCAAGCGCTCGCAGGCCGAAGCGCCGCCGTTCCGGCAGCTCAAGGTCCGGCTGAAGCGCGAGATCGTCACCTTCGACGACGGCGCCACCGACGCGGCCACGGGCGCCGGCACCCCCGTGGCGCCGGAGGCCTGGAACGCCCTTCTCGACACGCCCGGCCTGCTCCTGATCGACACCCGCAACGCCTTCGAGGTGGCGCTGGGCAGCTTCCCCGGCGCGGTCGATCCGGGCATCACCCGGTTCAGCGCCTTCCGCGCCTATGTCGACGGCCTCGATCCATCGGCGCATCCCCGCGTGGCGATGTTCTGCACCGGCGGCATCCGCTGCGAGAAGGCCGGGGCCTACATGCGCGCGAAGGGCTTTCCCGACGTGCGCCACCTCGAAGGCGGCATCCTGCGCTACCTGGAGACGGTGCCGGAGGCCGAGAACCGCTGGACGGGCGACTGCTTCGTGTTCGACGGCCGGATCGCCCTCGGCCCCGCCCTGGTGGAGCGGCCCGACCACGCGCCCGAGACGTTGATGTCCGAGCCCCGGATGTCCGAGCCCCTGATCTCCGAGACGCCGCGATGACCGATCTCTCCGCCCGCATCGACGCCCTGGAGATGCGCCTCACCGAGCAGGACGTGGTGATCGACGACCTCAACGCCACGATCACGGCCCAGTGGCGCCAGATCGACGCCCTCACCCGGCAGATGGCCAAGCTCGTGGAAGAGGTGGAGCAGGCCTCCCACCGCCCGGCCTCCGGCGCCCCGGAGCCGCCGCCACCGCATTATTGACGGGACGGTCGCCGCGGGATCCCTCTCCCCCCTGCGGGAGAGGGTGGCCCGCGAAGCGGGTCGGGAGAGGGGAGCGCTGTTTCCGGAGAGGTCGACCCCTCTCCCGCCTGCTCCGCAGGCACCCTCCCCCGCAGAGGGGGGAGGGATGATCCGAGATACGCGACGGCCCTACACCCCTACGCTCGCCTGGCTGACGAACTTCGTGGTCAGGTAGGCCTCCAGGGCCTCCGAGCCGCCCTCGCTGCCGTAGCCGGAATCCTTGACGCCGCCGAAGGGCGTCTCGGGGAAGGCGAGGCCGTGGTGGTTGATGCCCACCATGCCGCTCTGGACCCGCGCCGCGACCTCGACGGCGCGGGAGGCCGAGCGGGTATAGGCGTAGGCGGCCAGGCCGTAGGGGAGCCGGTTGGCCTCGGCATAGGCATCCGCGTCGTCGGAGAAGCGCTGGATCAGCGCCACCGGGCCGAAGGGCTCCTCGTTCATGATGCGGGCGGTGGCCGGCACGTCGCAGAGCACCGTCGGCGCGAAGAAGTTGCCGCGGTTGCCGATGCGCTGGCCGCCGGTGCGCAGCTCGGCGCCCTGCGCCACCGCGTCGGCGCAGAGGCTCTCCATCGCCTCCAGGCGCCGGGCGTGGATGAGCGGACCCATGGTGGTCTCGGGGTCGAGCCCGTCGCCGACCTTGCGCCCCTCGGCGAAGGCCACGAAGCCATCGCGGAACCGGTCGTAGACGGACTCGTGCACCAGCATCCGGGTCGGGGCGACGCAGACCTGGCCGGCATTGCGGAACTTGTTGGCTCCGAGCACCGCCACGGCGGTCTCGACGTCGGCATCCCCGAACACGATCGCGGGCGCGTGGCCGCCGAGTTCCATCGTCGCCCGCTTCATGTGCCGGCCCGCCAGCGCGGCGAGCTCCTTGCCCACCGGGGTCGAGCCCGTGAACGACATCTTGGCGATGACGGGGTGCGGGATGAGGTAGCCGGAGATCGCGGCCGGATCGCCGTAGACCAGGGAGAGCACGTCGCCCGGGACGCCGGCGTCGAGGAAGGCCCGGATCATCGCCGCGCAGCTCGCCGGGGTGTCCTCGGGTCCCTTCAGGATCACCGAGCAGCCGGCGCAGAGGGCGGCCGCCACCTTGCGCACCGCCTGGTTGATGGGGAAGTTCCAGGGCGTGAACGCCGCCACCGGGCCGACCGGCTCGCGCAGAACCATCTGCACGACGCCGTCGGCGCGGGCCGGGATGATCCGGCCGTAGGCGCGGCGGCCCTCTTCCGCGAACCAGTCGGTGACGTCGGCCCCCGCCAGGATCTCCACCCGCGCCTCGGCCAGGGGCTTGCCCTGCTCCAGGGTCATGAGGCGGGCGATGTCCTCCACACGCGTCCGCAGGAGGTCGGCGGCCCGGCGCAGCACCTTGGCGCGCTCGTAGGCCGAGACCTTCCGCCAGGCGGCGAAGCCCCGTTCGGCCGCCGCCAGCGCACAATCGAGATCGGCCCGCGTCGCCACCGCCAGGGTGCCGAGGGTTTCGCCGGTGGCCGGGTTCAGCACCGGCAGGGTCTCCGCGCCGGCCCCGTCGGTCCAGGCCCCGGCGATGTGCAGCGTCACGTTCGGATACGTCATCGGCGTCTCCCGCATGGCAATCGAGCGGGGTTGTCCGCCCTTCGCACGCAAGCCGCAACCCTTATCCGGGAGGGCTGGGGCGTCGTCAGGCGGCGATGCGCGCGGCCACGGCCTCGGGGCCGGTGACGATCACCGGGCCGCCGCGGCGGGCCTGGAGCGTGCCGCCCTTGGGGACGACCTTCCAGCCGTCGCGGCAGCCGTCGATCGGCTCGGAGACGACGACGAGGCCGGTCTCGGTCTGGCGGTAGTACAGGCTGGGCGGGCTGCTGTCGCAGGCCCAGCGGAAGGCCGTGAGGGTGTCGCCGTCGGTGACGACGGCGGTGAAGCGCAGGGGCTCGGTCGCCTCGGCCGCCCGCATCAGCTCGCGCACCGTGGCCAGGGTCTTGTGCATGGCGCCGATCGGGTCCTCGGCGAGGCCGTTGCCCAGGGCCAGCAGGAAGATCGCCTCGGAATCGGTGGTGCCGCGCCGGTCGTCGTAGAGCGCGTCGGGGATCAGCGCCTCGATGCGGCGCTTGATGCGGTGATAGCCGCCGATCTGGCCGTTGTGCATGAAGAGGTGGCGGCCATGGGTGAAGGGGTGGCAGTTCGCCCGGGTGGTGGCGGTGCCCGTGGAGGCCCGCACGTGGGCGAAGAACATCCGCGCCCGCACCTGCTGGCAGAGGTTGACCAGGTTCTCGTCCGACCAGGCCGGGCAGACGTCGCGGTACAGGCCCGGATCGACCCGCTCGCCGTACCAGCCGATGCCGAAGCCGTCGCCGTTGGTTTCCGTCTTCGCCTCGGCCGCGTGGAGCGACTGGTGGACCAGCGAGTGCGTCGGTGCGCAGACGAGGTCGGTCAGGAAGACCGGCTCACCGGAATAGGCGAGAAAGCGGCACATGACGGACGAACACCCCCTGATCTCGACGATTCGACCGACCCGGTCGCCGCCCTCGGGCAGCGTCCGCCTTATACAACCTGTGCGATCCGCACGACCATGATATTCACGCTAACGTGGTAAACGAATGGTTAACGCGCGCCACCGGCCCGGCCTCCTGCAGAACCCGTGATGCAAGAGGCGCACCGTCGGGCCCGGGCCCTGCCCGGTCGATGGCGGCCCGCAGCCCATTCACCATGCGAGCCCGGCGGGAATGCGGCGGCGAACGCGATCATCGATGCGGGAACCGCATGGCCGGAACATGGATTCGGACTCTTGCCCCCCGCACCGTGGCGGCGCAGCATCACCCGACGAGAATCAGTCATTCGATTGGACAAGGCTGGGACGCGGACGGCGGCTCCGTGCCGCCCGCGTACCGCGTCCCGCCCTGCATTCCGCGCGTTCGCCACCCAAACGCCCGACGAGGAGACTTCATGGACCGCTCACACGCCCCCTGCCCGATCGCCCTCGTGGTCGAGGACGACGCCGATGTCCGCAACCTCGCGACGGCGGTCCTGGAGGAAAGCGACCTCGACGTCATCGCCTGCGACACGGCCGAGGCCGCGATCTCGGTGCTGGAGCGCGCCGGCGGCAACGTCGCCCTGCTCTTCGCCGACGTGCGGCTGGGCGCCGGCATGGACGGGATCGCCCTGGCCAGCGCCGTCGGGCGGCGCTGGCCGGATGTCCGCGTCGTCCTCACCTCCGGCGGCGATGCCCGCGGCGTCGAGGCCCTGCCGGCCCAGGCGGTCTACATGCCGAAGCCCTGGCGCGCCCTCGACGTGCTGGTCCAGGCCGAGCACGCGACGGTGGCGGCCCGGGCCGCCTGAGGGTCTCGCCCCAACGCGGAAAAGCCCGGCCGCAAAGCGACCGGGCTTTTCCGTATGTCCATGACAGGCGACGGCCGGTGCAATGCGCACCGCGGCCGTCGCGGGCCGTGTCGCGCCTCAGGCGTTGCCGGCGGGCGGCAGCACGGTCGGAGCGGTCGGCGCGAACGGCGAACCGCCCGGACGACGCGGCGCACCGGCGCCGAAACGGGGCTTCGGCTTCGGCGCGGCGATCAGGCCCTCGCGGATCGCGGTCTTGCGGGCCTGCTTGCGGGCGCGGCGCACGGCCTCGGCCTTCTCACGAGCCTTGCGGACGGAAGGCTTCTCGTAGGCCTTGCGCTGCTTCATCTCGCGGAAGATGCCCTCGCGCTGCATCTTCTTCTTCAGGACGCGGAGGGCTTGGTCGACGTTGTTGTCGCGAACGAGTACCTGCAACGGTTTCAATCCTCTGAAACGATGTTTGTTGGGCGGCGCCGACCCTGAGACCCGCCCGGAGCCCCGCGACGCGAACTGCAAAACGTCCCGGACCCGGGATCTCCCCCGGGCGGGACGTCCATCAGACGGCCTCGAATCGGCGCAGAAACTGCACTTGGGGCAGGCTCATACACCAACCGCCCGCGAGTTCCAACACGCCTCGCCGCGGCCGGGGCGCATTATCGCCGCGCCGGTGGGACAAACCGCGGGCGCTGTCGCCTCCGGGACGCAGGCAGCACCGGGGGCGCGTGCTCCAAGGATTCCGAAGTGGTCGCCGACGTCCGATGCGGCAACGACGGGCGCTCGACAAGATGAAGCGCGCGTTCCTGAGCTTTTGCCCGGACAAGGCGGGTCACGCGAAGCACGAATGGTTGCCCAATCGGTTGTGGGAACGCACGAATTTTCTGATCTTTAATTTTTGTGTCGGAGTTTCTGTGCGCAGCAGCGGACTCATCCGGCGCGATGACCGAGAACTGCGACCTGAGCCCTTCCGGGGTTCTGACTCTGGGGCGTACGATGCTGGGTCTGAAGACGAGGACGGCCGCCGAGACGGCCGCGAAACTGGCGGCCCTCGACAAGTCGCAGGGCATCATCGAGTTCAACCTCGATGGGACGGTGATCACCGCCAATGCGAACTTCCTCGCCGTCATCGGCTACGACCTGGCCGAGATCCGCGGGCAGCCGCACAGCCTCTTCGTCGCCCCCGCCGAGCGCGACAGCCCCGCCTACGCCGCCTTCTGGGCCAAGCTGCGCCGGGGCGAATACGAGGCCGCCCAGTACAAGCGCATCGCCAAGGGCGGGCGCGAGGTCTGGATCGAGGCCTCCTACAACCCGATCCTCGACGGGGCCGGCAAGCCCTACAAGGTGGTGAAGTTCGCCACCGACGTCACGCGGCAGAAGATGCAGGACGCCGACGTGCAGGGCCAGCTCGCCGCCCTGCACAAGGCCCAGGCGGTGATCTCCTTTTCCCTCGACGGCACCGTGCTCGACGCCAACGCGAACTTCCTCGCCGCCGTCGGCTACACCCTGCCGGAGATCGTCGGCCGGCATCACCGGATGTTCGTGGAACCCGCGGAGCGCGACGGCGCCGCCTATGCCGAGTTCTGGGACCGGCTGCGCGAGGGCACCTACCAGGCCGCCCAGTACAAGCGCGTCGCCAAGGGCGGGCGCGAGGTCTGGATCGAGGCCTCCTACAACCCGATCCTCGATGCCGGCGGACGTCCCTACAAGGTCGTCAAGTTCGCCACCGACATCACCGCGCAGGTGACGCTCCTCGAGAACCTGCGCCGGCTGATCGCCCAGAACTTCGGCGAGATCGACGGGGCGGTGCTCCTTTCCAACACGCAGACGCGGGACGCCGACGCCGCGGCCAGCACCACCGCCAGCAACGTCCAGACCATGGCGGCGGCCTCCGAGGAACTCGCCGCCTCCGTCGCCGAAATCTCGCAGAGCATGGCCCATTCGCGGATCGCCACCGAGGCGGCGCAGGGCCAGGTGGTGGCCGCCGCCGAGGCGACCCAGAAGCTCACCCAGGCCGCGGGCGCGATGAGCGGCATCGTCGGCCTGATCCAGACCATCGCCGGCCAGATCAACCTGCTGGCGCTCAACGCGACGATCGAGTCGGCCCGGGCCGGCGAGGCGGGCCGCGGCTTCGCGGTGGTGGCCCAGGAGGTGAAGAACCTCGCCAACCAGGCGGCGCGGGCCACCGAGCAGATCACCGGCGAGATCGACAACGTGCAGGCGGTCTCCCGGCAGGTGGGCGACTCGCTCCAGACCATCCAGGCCTCGGTGGCGCAGATGCGCGAATACGCCATCAGCACGGCGGCGGCGGTGGAGGAGCAGAGCGTCGTCACCCAGGACATGTCGGGCAACATGCAGCACGCCGCGAGCGCGGTCGCGGCGATCTCGCAGAACATCCAGGCGATCGGCCACTCGATCGGCCAGGTCTCCCGCGCGGTCGGGACCACGAAGGACGCGGCCCGCGTCCTCGCCCGCTAGGCCCGCGCCGACCTCCCGGGATCAGCCCTGGGGCGCAGCGCCCTTCGGACGCGCCAGATCGGCCAGCAGGCTCGCCGCCACCGTCGCCTTGGAGACCGTGAGCCCCGAGGCCGTCACGGCCGCCAGGGTGGCGCGGGCATGGTCGAGGGCGGCGCCGCGGCTCCGGCTCCAGGCCGCCACCGCCTCGGGGCCGGCGCCCACCGTGCCGACGACCTCGGCGGTGAGCTGGCGATGCGCGGTGGCGATGGTGGAGACGGCCCGCTCCAGGGCGATGCGGTCGTAGGTGTCGCCGGTGGCGACCTCCCGGGCCGCCGCCGCGAGGTCCGAGAGCCGGAGGGCCCGGTCCAGGGCGAAGTGGGTCGCGGCGATCTCGGGGATCGCGCCGCCGCCGGTCTCGGCGATCCGCACGATGTCGGGGGCCGAGGTCAGGGCGGGGAGCGCCGCGAGGCGCCGGGCCGGCGCCTCGGCCATGCCGAACCCGACGAGTTCGGCCTCGCGCGCGGCGCGCCGCCCGTTCACCGCCTCCCCCATCACCTCCGGCAGGGCCGCCTGCAGGGCGCTGATGCCCTCGCGGTAGCGGGCCACGAGGGGCGCGACGCTGCCCGAGAGGTCGAGGTTGCGCAGGAACCAGACGATCCGGCCCACGAGCAGGTCCTGCACCTCGGCGTAGAGGGCGATCTGTGCCTGACCGCCGATGGCGCCGGCCAGCCCGTCGATGGCGAGGTTCAGCTCCATCAGGCCATAGGCGTCGCGGGTGATGGCGTAGGCCTTGGCGATGGCGCTCGCATCGGCGCCGGTCTCCTCCACGAGGCGGGTGACGAGGGAGGGCCCGCCGCGGTTGACGATGATGTTGGAGAGGGCGGTGCTGATGATCTCCCGGCGCAGGCGGTGGCCGTTGACCGCGTCGGGGAAGTGCTGGCGGAGCGCCGCGGGGAAGTAGCGCTGCAGCTCCCGGTCGAAATAGGGGTCGTTCGGGGCCGGGCTCGCCAGGAGCGCGTCGTAGAGGGCGAGCTTGGCGTAGGCGAGGAGCACCGCATATTCGGGCCGGGTCAGCCCCTCCCCCTTGCGCATCCGCTCCGCGATGGCGGCATCGTCCGGCAGCAGCTCCACGCCGCGGTCGAGGCGCCCTTCCGCCTCGAGGGCCTGCATCGTCCGCATGGCGAAGCCCGTCTCGGGCAGGCCCCGGTGCTGGGCCAGCGAGAGCGCCAGGGTCTGGAGCTGGTTGTTGCGCAGCACCAGGGCGGCGACCTCGTCGGTCATCGCCACCAGGAGGGCGCTGCGGGCTTGCCCGTCGAGGCGGCCGTCGCGCTCCGGGGTCATCAGGGCGATCTTGATGTTCACCTCCACGTCGGAGGTGTTCACCCCGGCGGAGTTGTCGATGGCGTCGGTGTTGAGGCGCACCCCGTTGCGGGCCGCCTCGATGCGCCCGCGCTGGGTCGCCCCCAGATTGGCGCCCTCGCCGATGACCTTGGCCCGGACCATCGCCCCGGTGATGCGCACCGCGTCGTTGGCCCGGTCGCCGGCCTCCTCGTCGGATTCGGCGGTGGCGCGGATATAGGTGCCGATGCCGCCGAACCAGAGCAGGTCCACCGGCGCCTTCAGGATCGCCTGCATCAGCTCCGCCGGGGTCGCCGCGTCCTGCGCGAGCCCGAGCACCGCCCGGATCTCGGGGGAGACCGGGATGGTCTTCAGGCTGCGGGCATAGACGCCGCCGCCGGGCGAGATCAGGCCGGTGTCGTAGTCGCGCCAGGAGGAGCGCCCGAGATCGAACAGGCGCTTGCGCTCGGCGAAGCTCGCGGCGGCGTCGGGGTTCGGGTCGAGGAAGATGTCGCGGTGGTCGAAGGCCGCCACGAGGCGCAGAGAGCGCGACAGCAGCATGCCGTTGCCGAAGACGTCGCCCGACATGTCGCCCACGCCCGCCACCGTGATCGGGTCGCTCTGGGTGTCGATGTCCATCTCGAGGAAGTGGCGCTTCACCGCCTCCCAGGCGCCGCGGGCCGTGATGCCCATACCCTTGTGGTCGTAGCCCTGGCTGCCGCCCGAGGCGAAGGCGTCGCCGAGCCAGTGGCCGCGCTCCGCCGAGAGGGCGTTGGCGATGTCCGAGAAGGTGGCGGTGCCCTTGTCGGCGGCCACCACCAGGTAGGCGTCGTCGGGATCGTGCCGCACCGTGTCGGCCGGCGGCACGATGGCGTCGCCGACGATGTTGTCGGTGAGTTCGAGCAAGGTCCGGATGAAGATCCGGTAGCTCTCGGTGCCCTCGGCCATCCAGGCCTGCCGGTCCGAGGCCGGCGGCAGGCGCTTGGGGAAGAAGCCGCCCTTGGCGCCCACCGGCACGATCACGGCGTTCTTCACCTGCTGGGCCTTCACCAGGCCGAGGACCTCGGTGCGGAAATCCTCCGGCCGGTCGGACCAGCGCAGGCCGCCGCGGGCGACGTAGCCGAAGCGCAGGTGCACACCCTCGACGCGCGGCGCATAGACGAAGATCTCGAAGACCGGGCGCGGCAGCGGCATGCCGCCGACCTTGGCGCAGGCGAACTTGAAGGCGATGGCCTCGCGCCGCCCGCCGCCCGGGGCGACCTGGAAGAAGTTGGTCCGCAGGGCGGCCTCGATCAGGTTGACGAAGCGGCGCAGGATGCGGTCCTCGTCGAGGCTGGTCACGGCGGCGAGGTCCGTCTCGATCCCGGCGCGGATCGCGCCCTGGGCCGCCTCCCGGTCGCCGGCGGCGGCCGGGTCGAACCGGGCCCGGAACAGGGCGACCAGGGCGCGGGCCACGCCCGGATGGGCGCTGAGGGTGGCGGCGAGGTAGTCCTGGCCGTAGCGGATGCGGAGCTGGCGCAGGTAGCGGCCGAGGGCGCGCAGCAGGGCGACGTCGCGCCAGGGCAGCTCGGCCTCCAGCACGAGGCGGTTGTAGCCGTCGGATTCGGCCAGCCCCGTGCCCAGCGCCAGCAGGGCCTCCTCCAGCAGGGTCTCGAGGCGGCCGAGGTCGATGGCCGCCCCCGTGGCGCGCTCCAGCAGCATGTCGTGCAGCCAGACCCGACCGGCCTCGTCGGCGCCGGGGGGCAGGATGCGGTAGGTCCGCTCGTTGATGACCCGGAATCCGAGGTTCTCCAGCACCGGCACCCGCTCGGACAGGGAGAGCGAGGCGCCCCGCGAGAACACCTTGAGGCGGATCTGCGAGTCCGGGTCGGCGGCGCGCCGGCCGATATCGGCCGCCCGGGGCCGCGCGGGGCTGAGGCGCTCCACGGTCATGATGTCGGCGATGGCCACGCGCGGGGCGAAGCTCTCGCGATAGGCCGCGGAGAAGGCCTCGCCGTAGCGGGCCGCCAGGGCGCGGGCCTCGGGGCCGTCCAGGGTCTCGGAAAGGGCCACCCGCAATTCGTCGCCCCAGGTGCGCACCAGGGCGGCGATGCCGGCCTCCAGGGCGGCGGGGTCGCGCTCGGGCGCACCGGATTCGGGCAGGCCGATGATGAAGTGGGTGCGGGCGAGCGGCCCGTCGGGGAAGTACGGGTAGGCCGCCGAGACCCGGCCGCCATATTCGCCGGCGAGGTAGGCGCCGATCCGCGCCCGCACGGTGGAATCGTAGCGGTCCTTGGGCACGTAGACGAGGAGCGAGACGAAGCGGCCGAAGCGGTCGGGCCGCGAGAGCACCCGCAGGCGCGGCCGGTCGGCGAGATGGGCGATGGCGAGGCTGAAGCGGTAGAGCCGGTCGGCGTCGATCTGGAACAGGTCGTCGCGCGGGTAGGTCTCCAGCACGTCGAGGAGGCCGCGCCCCGCATGGCTCGTGGGATCGAGGCCCGCGCGCGTCGCCACCTGCGCCACGGTCTCGCGCAGGTAGGGGATCTCGCGCGTCGGCAGGGTGTAGGCGCTCGCGTTGAACAGGCCGACGATGCCGACCTCGCCGGTGAGGCTGCCGTCCGCGCCGAACAGCTTGCAGGCGATGTAGTCGAGATGGGCGGCCCGGTGGACCCGGGACTTGGCGCTGGCCTTGGTGATGATGAGGGCCTGCGGCCCCTCGAGGAAGGCGCGGATCTCGGGCGTCATGTCCACGAGGGCGCCGCCGCGCCGCAGCACCGCCACCCCCGGATCGCGCAGCAGGCCGAGGCCCGAGCCCTCCACCAGGGCATGCTCCGCCCCGGAGAGGCTGTGCTCGCGCAGGCCGAGCAGGGTGAAGTGCCCCGCGCCGAGCCAGGCGAGGAAGGCCCGCGCCTCCGCCACCTCGGCCGCCGACAGGGGCGGCGGGGCGTGGGCATAGGCCTCCGCGAGGCCGGCCAGGCGGGCGGTCATGGCGTCCTGGTCGTCGGTGGCCAGGGCGACGTCGTGGAACACGCGGGCCAGGCCCTCGACGAGGCGGGTGCGGGCCTCGCCGGCATCGAGCCGGTCGAGGTGGATGTGGATGAAACTCTCCCGCGCGAAGCCGGCCTGGGTGTCGGCGGTGGTCTCCCCCACCACCCGGACCAGGGCGCCCGCCCCGTCGCGTTCGACGCCGAGGATCGGGTGGGCGACGAGGTGGGGGGCCAGCCCCTGCTCCGTCAGCTCGGCCAGGGCGGAATCGAGCAGGAACGGACGGTTGTCGTTGACGACCTCGACGATGGTCAGGTCGCGGGTGCGGCCGTCGCGCAGGACGGCGCGGTCGCTGACGGACAGGTTGGCGGGTGCGCCCGGGTGCCGGGGCTCGGCCAGTCGCCCCCGGGCCGCCAGGGCGAGGTCGGCGAGATCCTGCGCCGTGTAGGGCGCGAGGTCCTCGGGCGGCACGCGCCCGAACAGGTCGGTGACGAAGCCGCCGGGGCCGCCCTGCGCCACGACCCGGTCGGCCGCGGCGCCGAGAAGGTCCGTGCGGGCCCCCCGGGCCTCGGGGCTGGACAGGGCGGCGTTCCGTTCCAGTGCCATGGTCATCGTGTCCTTGCGGGGGGCGTCGACGCGATCGATCCCGGGGGGGCCCGATCAGGGCCAGTTCGATCCGGGCCAGTTCGACCCGGGCAGGTCGTCGCGGCGATCGGGCGGGGATGGCCCGTCGGGCGGCAGGGGGCGGAGGGACGGTGGCTGGATCGCATCGCTGGGTCGCCGATCTCTTCGCTGGCCCGCGATTCGCTCGCGATGGCCGCCGCGCCCTCACTTGAGCATCGGGCTCCCCGTCTTTCCAGGGCCGGACGGCCGGATCGGGCGCGGGCCGCTACGACCGGCGGTCGATGTCAGGCATTGCGGGCACCGCGCGGCGCGGGTGCCGCCCCCGGGCGGCCGACGCAGCCCTGCCAAGAGCGAGGGCAGGCCGGCCGGCTCGATCCGAAATGGGGTACGGGAAGGCGTTCGGGAAGCCGCTCGTCAATGATCGACCGTATCCGTTCGCGCTATTTCCATCCTCTGCTCGTATCTCATCACGAAGACTTGAAGACAACTCAGGGTTTCATTGGGGGTTTTCAGTTTTGGATACGCGTCAATTTCAGGCACATCCATCGATCATCTGTCTGCGGAGGCCCGGAACCACTGTAAGCCAGCGGCCACCCGAGGAGAGAAGTCCTGCCCCCTTCAGCGGGCGTCCGCCCCACCGACCGGCGCAGCGTCCGTCTGCGGTGCCATCCGCCCGTGCGCCGAAGCCGCCGCAGGGTCTCCGACGCCGGTCGAGGGCAAACGCCGGACCTTGTGCCGGCGAGAACAAGTGCAGGACCCACGACCGTGCCGGCGCCGATCGGAGTCGGGTCCGGCGGCCATCAGATCCCCCGATCGCCGGGCGATCGAGACGCGTTTCCCGACCGCGCGGGACCTTTGGCCCGCTCGGGGCGCGTCGCCCCGAGGCGGCGCTCCGCCCCGGGATCGCCCCCCTGGACGCGGCAGCGCATCCTAGGATTGGAAGCATCTGAGAGCTATTGTGAATGAATTTTAATGTAGCGCCCAGGCTTTTAACTGGACTTGCAGCGATGGCGTTTCATAATCTGGCCCGGTTCGGGCAACGCGTGCCTGCCCTTACATCGTCATGAAAGATGATTCTTTGTTTTCCGCGGGTGTGATCCGTTCCGGAATTTCCGTGCCGAGGGAGGAGCCGCGCCAGCCCGTTCCCGCCTCGCTGGCCCAGATTCTCCGGCTGGTCGAGGAGCTGGCCCAGATTGGGCTCTGGTCCATCGACCTCCGCTCGGGCGTGCTCTCGCTGTCGGACGGCGTCGTGCGGCTCACCGGCCTGTCGCAGCAGACCACCCGGATGGAGGCGCTGCGCGCCCTGGTCCATCCCGAGGACAGCCCGATCTTCGACGAGGTCTCGGCCGCGCTGCGCACCGGGATCCCGGTCGATCGCGGCTTTCGGATCGTTCGGCCGGATCGGACCGTGCGCTGGGTCGAGTTCAGGGGGAACGTGGTGCTGGGGACGGATGCCCGTCCGGTGCGGGCCGACGGCCTGATCCTGGACGTCACCAGCCGGCACGAGACCACGCAATCGGTCCTGCGCAATCAGGCGCGCTACGAGGGCCTCGTCCAGGCGATCGCGGCCGTGGTCTGGCTGATGAGCCCGGACGGGGTCCGTCAACCATCCCCGAGCTGGTGCGCCCTGACGGGTCAGACCCCGGAGGAGTGGCATGCCGGCGGCTGGCTCTCGGCGATCCATCCCGAGGACCGGGAGCGCGCGGCCAGCGCCTGGGCGACGGCCTTCCGCCGGCACGAACCCTACGAAGCCAATTACCGCCTGCGCCGCGCCGACGGGCATTACCGCTGGGTCAGCAGCCGGGCCGTCCCGGTGCTCAACCCCGACCGCTCGGTCCGGGAATGGATCGGCCTCGTCATCGACATGACCAGCACGGCCAGCATGATGACCCAGCCCCCGGCCCTGGCGTTGGCCGACATGTCCGGGCCGCTGATCCGGAGCGCCCGGGCGATGCTGAACTGGTCGATCCCGGACCTCGCGGCGGCCGCGGAGGTCTCGGGCTCCAGCATCAAGCGATTCGAGGAGAGCGGGGGCGCCGTGCTGCGGCCGCGGACGCGCGCCGCCATCCGGAACGCGCTGGAGGCCGCCGGCATCACCTTCGTCGCGCGCCTGTCCGGCGAGGTCGGCCTGGTCTACCGGCCGGTCGCGCCCGAGGCGCACCCGGAGTCCCGACCCGACACCGCCGCCTGAGGCGGCGCGGGGCCGCCGGTCGCGCGACCTCGACGCGACCGGCGTGGTATACTAGCGGGCGCCGAGAAGCTCGACGTCGAAGATCAGGGTCGCGTTGGGCGGGATCACGCCGCCGGCGCCGCGCGGGCCGTAGCCCTGGTCGGGCGGGATGATCAGCGTGCGCTTGCCGCCGACCTTCATCGTGGCGACGCCCGTGTCCCAGCCGGCGATGACCTGCCCGGCGCCGAGGGTGAAGGTGAAGGGCGTGCCGCGATCCCGCGAGGAATCGAACTTCTTGCCCGGCTTGCCACCGTCGTCGAGCCAGCCCGTGTAGTGGACGCTGACCTTCTGGCCGGCCTTCGGCTCGGGGCCGGTGCCCACGACCTCGTCACGGTACTGGAGGCCCGAGGGGGTGGTGACGGTCTCGGCGGATGCGGATGCAGTCATGGCGAGGATCAAGGCTCCGGTGAGGGCATAGAGGGGACGGCGCATGGTAGGTCCTGTCTGGCATGCCGAGGCGGCGCAGTAGCACGGACTCGCCAGGACGTCACAATCCCCGCTCTGCGCCGAGCCCCGCGCCCTCAGCGCCGAAGCAGCCGCCGCGCCTCGCCCCGGGCCGTCTCCTCGAAGCGGGCGAGGCGGAGGCGCCGCTCCAGCCCGATCAGCCCGCGCGCCCTCTCCGGCACGGCGACGATCTCCGCGACGGTGTCGCGCTCGCGGTAGAGGCTCTCCAGGGCCGAACCGGCCAGGGTCGCGGAATCGAGGCGGTCGGCGAACCCCTCCGCATGCAGCGCCCGCACGATCTCGGCCTCCAGGACGAGGCCCGGCGCGAAGGCGCGGGCGGTCTCGTCATAGGCGGTCTTCAAGAGGTAGGCGGTCCCGCCCGCCACCAGGGCGAGGCTGACGGCCAGGGTCGTCCCATCCCGGCTCAGGGTGTCGGCCCGGATGCCCACGGGGCCTCCCTCGGCCCGGAACAGCGCGCGGGCGAAGGCGGCATGCGCCGGGCGGCAGGCCATGGCGGTGCCGGCGGCTCCCTTCCATCCGGCGGCCTCGACGTCGAGGAAACCCTCCACCGCCCGGGCGAGAGCCGGTCCCTGCGTCACGGTCTGAAGGCTCACCACACCGCCCTCGGCGAGGCGGCGCTGTCGGCGACGCAGATCCTTGAGCCGCGAGGGATGCGGATGCCCGTCGAGGAAGGCGGCGTGATCGGGGCGCCTGTCGAGGACCGGACGGGCGAACCGCGCCACCTCGCCGAGATCCCAGCCGGCCTCCGCCATCGCGGCCATCAGGTCGCGGCCCGGTGCCGCCTCGACCGAGAGCAGCGGCCAGCGCCACGCCCGTCCGCCGGAAGCGGCGGCAAGGCCCTCGACCAGGGCCGCCAGGATCGCGGACCTGTCCGGGCCCTCTGCCACCAGCGGCGCGGACGCGGTGATGAAGGGCGACGCGAACGGCAGCAGCACGGATCGTCCGAGTCCGCAGATATCGTAGGAGCGGCGAAACGGCAGAACCGCCTCCAGGCGCTCCAGCCCGTGCACGACGACGACGCCCATGTCCGGGGACGCCAGGCCGCTCGCCAGATGGGCCTGCATCACGTGCCGACCGAAGAAGGGATGCGCCCTCCCCGCCCGGACCGAAAGGTCGTCCCAAGCCGCCGCCTCCCGCCCGAGAGACGCGAGCGACGTGATCGCGTGGGTATAGGCCGGCGCAACCCGCCGGGCGTGAGCGGCACTCATCGACCCCGTCTCCCGAATAGACCGATCCGGACCGGCGTGACCAGGCCATGCACCGCATGGGCCGCCCAGGCCATGGCGGCGGCTCGGACCACGGTCGCGAGCGCCATCGCCAGGGCGGCGCCGATCACCCCGAACACCGGGACCAGTATGAGGCAGAGGCCGCCGGCCAGACCCAGGATGCCGACGGCGACGCCGGCGGCCAGGCGCTCTCCGCCGAGCATGTTGAGCAGGTCCTCACCCGGACCGAAGGCGCTGGCGGCGACACTCCCGGCAACGAGGACGGCGAGGATGGGCAGGCTGTCCCGGAATTCGGAGCCGAACAGGCCTAACAGGAGGGGCGCGGCCGCGAGGACGGCGAGCCCGATGAGCGTGGTGGCCGCGAGGGTGAGACGCGCCTGCAGGGCGATCAGATCGGCGAGCCGCCCCCGATCCCCGGCCGCATGGGCTGCGGTGAAGCGTTGCGCCGTGGCGGCGGTGGCGGCGAAATGGACGAAGACCACGAATTGCTGGATCCGCGTCGCGGCGAAGTACAGCCCCACCGTGGCCGGTGGGGCGAGCAGGCTCAGCACGACGACGTCGATGAAGCTCGAAGCGGACGTGGCGAGGTCGCTGCCCGCGATCGGCAGGCAGGCGCGGAACCAGCGCCGCCAGGCATAGCGGCGCGGTCCGGTGGGCAGGATCGCCTGAAGGCGCCGCAGCAGCAGGGCCGCCTGGATCGACACCGCGATCCCGGTCGCCACGAGGGTGCACAGGACGGCGACGCGCGCCTCCGCCGGGGCGCCGAATCCCACAGCCGCCAGCATGGCGGCCATGATCAGACCCTGCCGCAGCAGGTACGGGGGCGCGATGGCGAGCACGGCCCAGTTCTGACCGCGGGCCACGCCCTCGCAGTAATCCTGAAGCGCGAAGAGCGGCAGCACCAACGCCGCCACGAGGAGCGGGGCGGCATAGGGCCCCTCCAGCAGGGAGCCCTCGACCCAGACCAGGGCAAGCCCCCCGAGGGCGACGGCCATTGCGCTCGCCAGGGTCACGGTCGTGCCGCCGACAAGGTAGGCGCGGACGGCAGCCAGGTCACCCCGGGCCTGATCCGCCGGAATGAACCGGCAGGCGCCCTGCGACAGGCCGAGGGTGGCCGAATGACCGAGGATCGCGATCCAGACCCAGATCGCTGCGAAGATTCCGTACTCGGTGCCGCCCATCAGGCGCGCCATCAGCACCTGCCCGACATAGGCGAAGCCGGCGGCGCCGATGCGGATCGCGAAGACGTGGATCGCCGCCCCGGCGGCACCACAGCGCAGACGCGTCAACGCGCTCCACGCGCCGGCGGCTCCGATCCTATCCGTCGCTGTGCTCACCGAATGGCCCCCGCCCGATCGACACCGGTGTAGGGCCTACGCCATTGCGGCGCGGTTAAGCCGAGCGGTAAAGGCTTTGGTTCAGGGCCCGGCGGGCGCCGTCACGGGTAGCTTGGTCCCGGCGGATTCCTTCGGCGGCGCCAACGTCAGGGCGGGTCGCCCGGCGCTGCCCGTCGAGGCCGGATCCGGCTGGAGCAGCGACAGGGTGATCGCGCGGGTGACGTGCTCGGCCATGCAGCGCAGACCGAGATCGTTCAGTCGAAACTGACTGCCCAGGAGATGTCCCTCGCCCTTGTCGTTGCGGCGAGCGAGGTAGCGCATCGCTTCGTAGCGCTGCACCAGGGGCACGCCTTCCCGCAGGGCGACCTCCTGCACCTTGCGCACGAGGCTGGTGTAATAGTCGTCCGAGGCGAGACTCGCGGTGTAGACCGGGCTGACCAGTACGACGTCGATCTCATGCCCCTTGATCCATTGCACGGTCTCGTCGAGGGCCGTGCCGAAGGCATCAAGATCGACCCGGGCGAGGGCATCGTGGGAGCCGACCTGCCAGATGACGAGGTCGGGCTCCACTTCCGCAACCATGCTGCGCAGGCGCTCGCCTGCCCCCGACGCGATCTCGCCTTGCAAACCCCGGCTCTCCACGACCACGTCGACATCCGGTAGGGAGCGCTCCAGGGCGGTCTCCAGCTTGACCGGATACGTGGCGGAGGACCCGAGTCCCATCGTCGAGGCGCCGATGGCGAGCACGCGGACCGGGCGTTTTTCCTTGAGGGCCGCCTTCACCGCGCCGAGGCGGGCCAGGGTATAGAGCTTCGAGCCCGGCACCCGGCATTCTGGCGAGAGGGTCACGTCGACGGCCTCTGCATCCGGCCCCTGACCGGCGGCGACGCTCGGAGGCGACACCACGGTCGGCGGCGGACCTCCCACCTTCGCGGGCTCTTGATGGGGCGCCGGCTCCTGCGCCCGGGCGCTGCCTCCGCCGAGGGGGCAGAGGAGGGCCAGGCTCAAGGCGAGGAGACCCGCGGCTTTCGGGAGCGCCATTCGACGAACCATGCGGTGAAACCCAGTGCGAACAGGCCAGACCCTACGACGAAAACGTCAACAA
Source organism: Methylobacterium sp. 001424705 (assembly GCF_059816145.1). NCBI lineage: Bacteria > Pseudomonadati > Pseudomonadota > Alphaproteobacteria > Hyphomicrobiales > Methylobacteriaceae > Methylobacterium > Methylobacterium sp. 001424705. The sequence continues at coordinate 18,144 of NZ_JCBANU010000028.1, forward strand.
CGACACCGCCGCCAGCCCAGAACCGTATGAGTTGCGCGGCCAGGCTGAGCAGGGAGCCGACAGAGAAGACTGCCAGCGAATTTCGCCCCAGACTGGCGAGGAAGGCCGTGATCCATCCGAGTCGCGGGGCGAGGAATCCGTAGATCGTCTGGAAAGCGAGGAGCACGCCGAGGAAGTGGATCACCCGCGCCGGGGACAAGTAGGTCTTGTCAAAGGTGAAGACGAGGCGTGGATCGGGAACGAGGAGGGGATCCGGCCTGAGATCGAGCACCGACAGGACGATGCCGGTAAGAACGATGATCACTCCCACCGGGACGAGCCGACGCGACCAGCGCTTCAGCCAGGGGGAGGTCCGACTCCAGTCCTGCATGATGAAGCCGAGAACGAGGAGAAGCTGCCAGCACAGCGGATCGAAGAACCAATCGCCCTCCCCCGGCCAGGACGGCAGGTTCCACTCGAACACCAGGCTTGAGGCATAGAGCGCGAAGGACAAGAGGAGGGCAGCGCTCCGGCTCACGCGCCCGATCAGCACGAAGACGGGTGCGATGCCGAGGAGCGCGACGTAGAGCGGCAGGATGTTGAAGAAGCCCAGTTGGTGCGTCAACAGCACGAAGCCGACCATGGTTTGGATCGGATCGGCGAAGAAGCCTCCAGCATTGTGCCATTCGAGCAGCAACGGGTTATCGAGCACAAGGGCCGTGCCGGCAATCATGCCGAGGGCGAGGGCCATCGTGGTGATCTGAGCGCGGTAGACTTCGATGGTGCGCGACATCAGCCGCAGCACGGTCTTCAGCCGCGGCTCGGGGCTCCCATCACGATTGCGCGTGGCGATTCCGATCGACCAGCCGGCCAGGAAGACAAACAGCTCAGCCGCATCGGAGATGCTGTACTGCGAATAGGTGTAGCGCTCGAAAGTGTTGCCGGGAATGTGATTCACGAAGATCGTGACGAGGGCCAGACCCCGCCAGAAATCCACCGCGTTCGGTTCGCGCATCGGGGATCCGCACTCCGGTAGCTCGAAAGGACAGATGCGAGGCGGGCAGTATCTCGCGGCCGCGCGGCAAGGGCCGGCCCTGATACGGTGCCCTCGCGGTTCTGCAAAGGGCAACCTTCGGCGGCGATGACCGGAGGCCGAACTCGTCCTGCACGGAGGGCACGGCGGGCGCTCGGCGAGGCGCATACCCCGGCGGTGTGGCATAAATACCGGCGACGCCGAGGGGTCCCCCACCTATGGTGGATCCGATTTTCACGTTGCGGATTCATCCATGCAGACCCCCGTCGCCGGCGACGCCGCGCCGATCCCGACCGGCGTGCCAGGCCTCGACGAGATTCTCCACGGCGGCTATGCGGCCCAGCGGGCTCATCTCATCGAGGGGCGGCCGGGCAGTGGCAAGACCACCCTCGGACTGCAATTTCTCCTCGACGGTGTAAATCGGGGCGAGCGGGGCCTCTATATCACCCTTTCGGAGAGCCGGCGCGAACTCCTCTCGGTGGCCGAGCGCCATGACTGGTCCCTGGACGGCGTCGAGATCTACGAATTGGTGCCGCCGGAGCTCAGCCTGGATTCGGAGCAGCAGCAGACCCTCATCCACTCGTCCGACCTCGAACTCGGCGAAACGGTCCGGATGGCGCTGGCCGAGATCGAGCGCGTGAACCCGGTCCGGGTGGTGTTCGACAGCCTGTCGGAGATCCGCTTGCTGTCGCAGGGCTCCCTGCGCTACCGGCGGCAGGTGTTGGCGCTTAAGAGCTATTTCCTGCTCAACAACGCCACCGTGCTGATGCTCGACGATCTGAGCTCCGAGGATGACGACCTCAACCTGCACTCGATCAGCCACGCGGTCCTGCGCCTGGAACAAGTGACGCCGACCTACGGCGCTGCGCGCCGCCGGCTCCACATCATCAAGATGCGCGGCACCCCCTACGAGAGTGGCTACCACGACTTCGTGCTGAAGCGGGGTGGGGTTCGGATCTTCCCTCGCCTTGTGGCCGCCGATCACCATGCCGAGTTCGAGCCTGGGACGGTCGCCTGCGGGGTTCCTGAGCTGGACGCGGTCCTCGGCGGCGGCCTGGACCGGGGTACCACGAACCTCATCATCGGCCCTTCGGGCGCCGGCAAGTCGACCCTGGCGCTCGGTTACCTGATGGCCGCCCTCGATCGCGGCGAACATGGGCTGATCATCAGCTTCGACGAGACCTCCGGCATCCTCCAGCGGCGGGCTACGGGAATCGGCTTCGCGATCGGCCCCCACATCCAATCCGGACGCCTGCGGATCGAACAGATGGACCCGGCCGATATCTCGGCGGGCGATTTCGCCGGGCGGATCCGCGATGCGGTCGAGACCGATGGGGCGCGCGTCGTAGTGATCGACAGCCTCACGGGCTACATGAGCGCCATGAGCGGGCAGCCGCACCTAGTGCTGCAGATGCACGAGATGACGACCTACCTGAACCAGCAGGGCGTGGTGACGATCCTAGTGCTGGCCCAGCACGGGATGGTGGGACGGATGGAGGCGCCGGTCGATCTCACTTATGTCAGCGACACGGTGGTGATGCTCCGCTTCTTTGAGGCGGGCGGCCACGTACGCCGCGCCCTCTCAGTGCTGAAGAAGCGCACCGGCCCGCACGAGAATAGCATCCGAGAGTTCAGAATCGATTCGCAGGGGCTCCGGGTGGGGGCCGTGCTCAAGGATTTCCGCGGCGTGCTCACCGGCGTGCCAACCTTCGAGGGGAAGCACGCCGATCTTCTTGATGACCGGCCCGTTGCGTCGGCAAAGATCACCGACAGTCAAACCGGCTCCCATGGCGCAGCCTGATCCCATCGCGCTGATCCTGGCGCCGAGCGGACGGGACGCGCGCATCGCTGCAGCGATTCTGGCTGAGGTCGGCATCGATTCACGGATCAAGGCGAACTTGGCGGACCTTGTGGCAGACCTCGATGTCGCGGCCTGCGCGGTGATCACCGAAGAGGCGCTCCTGCGCTCAGACCGACGGGCGATCGCCGAATGGTCGGAGCGCCAGCCCCCCTGGTCCGACTTTCCCTTTATCCTGCTCAGTCATCGCGGCGCCTCACCCGACGAACGCTTGAACGGCCTGCTCGGCAATGTGACCTTGCTGGAGCGGCCGTTCCATCCGGCGGTACTCGCCAACGCAGTGCGTTCGGCCCTGCGCGCCCGGCGCCGGCAGTGGGAGGTAGCGGCCCATCTGGACGAGCGCCAGAAGACTCATGAGCGCCAAGCCCTGCTGATTCGAGAGCTTCATCATCGTGTGAAGAACACCCTCGCCACGGTACAGGGCCTGCTCGGCGCGACCGCGCGGTCCACCCACGATGTCGAGACGTTCTACCAATCGTTCTCCAACCGGATCGTCTCCCTGGGCAAGACCCACACACTCCTCACGGAGGATTATTGGCAGACGGCCCCACTGCACGAGCTGCTTGAGAACGAGCTGAGCCCCTACAATGACGCCAAGAGCCAGCGCATCCGCCTCCAGGGACCGATGATCGAGTTGGCGGCCGACCTCGCCGTCCCGACCGGGATGGCGTTCCATGAACTGACCACGAACGCGGCCAAGCACGGAGCCCTCTCCGAACCGGGTGGCCGGATCTTTGTCAGATGGGATGTCGTAGCGGGTGAGGCCGGACGGCGCCTGACCCTCGACTGGACGGAGTCAGGAGGGCCGGTGGTGACACCACCGCAGCGCAAGGGCTTCGGCTCGACTCTGCTTCAGCGGGTTCTGGCACAGCAGTGCAACGCCGCCGTAACCATCGACTATGCAGAGAGCGGACTGCGCTTCCACATGGAAGCGCCGCTGCCGGAGGAACGGCTGGTCCCGAGCTACTGAGGAACCGCCGTCCGCGGGACCGCCGTCCCGACGCATTCAGTCGAGGTAGTCTCCGTACTTCTCGACGTGGCGGGCGAGGCCCAGGCCGTGCTCGCGCACGAGACGTTCGGCGCGCTCCGCATCCCGTGCTTCCAGAGCCTGAATGATCTCGACATGCTCCTTGATTGAGTTCGCCGCCCGGTCGCCCTGGCGCAGGGCCGTGTTCCGGATTCCGCGAACATGCATCAGCAGATTGCTGGTGATGTCTTTGATCACCTCGCAGCCGCCGAGCGAAATGATCTTCTGATGGAACCGGATGTTCGCATCCGAGTACTCGTCCATGTGATCGGTCGGGCGCCCCTCATAGAATTCGGGGAAATGAATACGCAGGCAGCCGAGTTGCTCGTCGGTGGCATGCTCACAAGCGAGCCGGGCAGCCATGCTCTCCAGGGCCGACCAAGCCTGGATCATCGCCACGATCTCCTTCTTCGACTTCTTGATCACGAAGACACCACGACGTGCTTCGAACCGGACGAACCCCTCCTGCTCCAGGACCGTGAGGGCTTCGCGGACCGGGGTGCGGCTGACGCCGAGATCCTGAGACAGCTTGCGCTCGTCGAGCCGGACCTCGTCGCGCTGGCTGTAGATGTTCATGTTGGTGATGGCTTCCTTCAGCGCATCGTAGGCAAGCGCACGCAAGCTCGACGTCGCGGCGAGCGGCTTGATCTGAAAGGTCGTGGACTCAACCATGCTTACACCTGGAACGATCGCTAGGACGCTGACGCGACGTCAATTTGATTAGGAACATGCCGAACCCGCTTCCGGAACACAAGGAAACCTTGGCGATTGAGCCGGGACACGATCTGAATATCCCCCCTGCAACAACAACATAGCTACGTCGACTCACCAAGGCGTGACGACGAACGGTTGCTCGTGTTCCCGGAAGCAATGATTTTCCCATTCGGGGGCCGCCTCGGAGGTGCTGCCGCTGATGACCGATCCCGGGCGCGAGCGATCCGGTCAGATCCGGTTTGACACTTGGTATTTGGTATGCCACCATTCTTGGACTGACAACGGGCCGGTCGCGATTGGCAGCACTGCACCTAACACAATCCTCGAACCGGATCATCGCCCAGCGTACAATTATGCGAAGTGATCGATCGGCTGAAGACTGATTTACTCACGATTATACGCCTCATGGCTATATGAGTTGTCGAGAAATCCGACTGTGAGCCGCAGAGATCGTTGCGATCTGACTGATGCCTCGGCCGAAAACTCCGATCATTCCGGATTAAATTTAGTCCGACGCCCACCTCAAACGTTCGAAGACACTCAAAAATAGCGCGCCACCCAACAAGAAGCGCCCCAACTGGAGGAAACATGATGGATAGAACCGCTGGCTCCGAATCCCCGCAGGCCGTCCATGACGTCGCCACCGGCGTTGGTGTCACGTCCGATCATGCGGGCGAGCAGATCGACGGCTTCCACCTCGTCATCGATGCCCTGAAGCTCAACGGCATCACCAACATCTATGGCGTGCCCGGCATTCCGATCACGGATCTCGGCCGCCTCGCGCAGGCCGCCGGTATGCGCGTCATCTCCTTCCGCCATGAGCAACACGCCGGAAACGCCGCCGCGATCGCGGGCTTCCTCACCAAGAAGCCAGGTATCTGCCTCACCGTTTCCGCCCCGGGCTTCCTCAACGGCCTGACGGCGCTGGCCAACGCGACCACGAACTGCTTCCCGATGATCCTGATCTCGGGCTCCTCCGAGCGCGAGATCGTCGACCTGCAGCAGGGCGACTACGAGGAGATGGACCAACTCGCTATCGCCAAACCCCTGTGCAAGGCCGCATTCCGCGTGCTGCACGCCTGCGATATCGGCATCGCGGTCGCCCGCGCCATCCGCGCCGCGGTTTCCGGCCGTCCGGGTGGCGTCTACCTCGATCTGCCCGCTAAGCTGTTCAGCCAGGTCATGGATGCCGAGGCGGGCACCAAGTCACTGGTCAAGGTGATCGACGCGGCCCCCGCGCAGCTACCGGCCCCGGCAGCCATCACCCGTGCCCTCGACGTGCTAAAGAGCGCCAAGCGTCCGCTCATCGTCCTCGGCAAGGGAGCCGCATACGCCCAGGCCGACGAGGAGATCCGCAACTTCGTCGAGCGCAGCGGCATCCCCTATGTGCCGATGAGCATGGCCAAAGGCCTCCTCCCCGACACCCATCCGCAATCGGCCGGTGCGGCACGCTCCCTCGTCCTCAAGGAAGCCGACGTGGTCCTCCTGGTCGGCGCGCGCCTGAACTGGCTGCTCTCGCACGGCAAGGGCAAGACCTGGGGCGCCCCGGGCTCGAAGAAGTTCATCCAGATCGACATCGAGCCGAAGGAAATGGATTCGAACGTCGAGATCGTTGCCCCGGTGGTCGGCGACATCGGCTCCTGCGTCACCGCCCTCCTCGACGGCATGGGCCAGAACTGGCAGGCGCCCCCGACGGCCTGGACCGACGCGATCCGGACCAAGAAGGAGGAGAACCTCGCCAAGATGGCCTCGAAGCTGAAGAAGAACTCGGCTCCGATGGACTTCCACGGAGCGCTAGGCGCACTCCGGACCATCATCAAGGAGCGGCCCGACGCGATCCTCGTCAACGAGGGCGCCAACACCCTCGATCTCGCCCGCGGTATCATCGACATGTATCAGCCGCGCAAGCGCCTGGACGTCGGCACCTGGGGCATCATGGGCATCGGCATGGGGTTCGCCGTGGCTGCCGCCGTCGAGACCGGCAAGCCGGTCCTGGCGGTGGAGGGCGACAGCGCTTTCGGCTTCTCCGGAATGGAGGTCGAGACGATCTGCCGGTACGACCTGCCGGTCTGCATCGTGGTCTTCAACAACAACGGCATCTATCGCGGCACGGACACCGACCCCACCGGCCGCGATCCAGGCACCACGGTGTTCGTAAAGGACTCGCGCTACGACAAGATGATGGAGGCCTTCGGCGGCATCGGCGTCCACGTCACAACCCCGGACGAACTGTCCCAGGCCGTCAACGCCGCGATGGACTCGGGCAAGCCCACCCTGATCAATGCGGTGATTGACCCGAGCGCCGGCACCGAGAGCGGCAACATCGGGAGCCTGAACCCGACGAGCACGGTGGTCCGCAAGAAAACCGCCTGAGGCGCGAGACCTCGCCCTCCCCGGAGACGACTCCGTCTCCGGGGACACGACACGCGCAGGCGGCCTCCCGGTGGGCCGTCTCGCATGCTCCGAATATCGTGGTATCGGCACCGTGCTGCAGGAGAGCATCCTCCACCCGCCGTCGCCCGAACGGATGCCCGTGCTGACGTCTCCCGGATAGGTGAGCCTGTGCCATGAAAGCCCTCGAAGGCGTCAAGATCCTCGACTTCACGCACGTCCAGTCGGGCCCGACCTGCACGCAGTTGCTAGCCTGGTTCGGTGCCGACGTGATCAAGGTCGAGCGGCCGGGCGTGGGCGATGCGACGCGCCAGCAGCTCCAAGACATTCCAGATGTAGACAGCCTCTACTTCACGATGCTGAACCACAACAAGCGCTCGATCACCCTCGACACCAAGAATCCGAAGGGCATCGAGGTGCTGTGGCGCCTGATCGGCGAGTGCGATGTCCTGGTCGAGAACTTCGCTCCCGGCGCGCTCGCCCGGATGGGCCTGACCTGGGAGGCGATCCACGCCGCCAACCCACGCATGATCCTCGCCTCGGTGAAGGGGTTCGGCCCCGGCGCCTACGAGAACTGCAAGGTCTATGAGAACGTGGCGCAATGCGTCGGCGGCGCTGCATCGACCACGGGGTTCCGCACCGACATCCCGATGGTGACCGGCGCGCAGATCGGTGATTCCGGCACCGGCCTCCACTTGGCACTGGGCATCGTCACCGCTCTGTACCACCGCACCCAGACCGACCTCGGCCAGCGGGTCGACTGCGCCATGCAGGACGGGGTGCTCAACCTCTGCCGGGTCAAACTGCGCGACCAGCAACGCCTAGAGCGTGGCCCCCTGCCGGAATACAGCCAGTTCGGCGAAGGCATTCCGTTCGGCGGCTCGGTGCCGCGCGCCGGCAATGATTCCGGGGGCGGCCAGCCGGGCCGGATCCTCAAGTGCAGAGGTTGGGAGACCGACCCGAACGCCTACATCTACTTCATCACCCAGGGCGCGGTCTGGTCGCAGATCTGCGACGTCATCGGCGAACCCGCCTGGGCGACACATCCCGACTATGCCACACCGAAGGCTCGCCTGCCGCACCTGAACGAGATCTTCACCCGCATCGAATCTTGGACGATGTCGAAGACCAAGTTCGAGGCGATGGAGATCCTCAATGCGCTGCATGTGCCATGCGGGCCGATCCTCTCCATGAAGGAGATCGCGGAGGACGAGTCCCTGCGTAGATCCGGTACGGTCGTAGAGGTCGATCACCCCACCCGTGGCAAGTACCTCACTGTGGGCAACCCCATCCGACTCTCGGCCAGCAATACCGAGATCACGCGATCTCCGCTGTTGGGCGAGCACACCGAAGAGATTTTGACCGAGGTCCTCGGATACTCTGAAGCCGAACGTCTTGAGATTGCCGAGTCCGGGGCCATCGGCGTCGTCCAGAGGATCGCCGCCGAATAGGCAGTCTCCTCAACTCGACCTCTCTTCTCCCAACTTGCGCGGCCTCGATCCCTCGACGCCGCGCTTCCCTTTAGAAGGATCATTTATCCGTCTCAACCGCAAACAGCAAAGCACCGTTTCTGTTTCCGACGACGACTTCATTGTGTCTTTCGACGGAACTTCTGTCTTGTGACAGCCAGTCAGCGACCTTGATCACGCGTCCGACCTGCAGAGCCATATGGACGAGGATCGTGACAAGAAAGGATGCGAGCACGGACAGTGTTTCAAAAACATATAGTGGCGCAACATTTCCTGTTGCATCGCAAATTCACAGTGGTAGCCAGAGATCTTTCGCCCAATCCGCACCGTCGTATCTGCTCTCACGTCAAACGCCTCAGCGTTGTTTTCTCGCCCCAGGCTCCGAGGGTGCACGCTCCACTCACCTGCAGAGCTTCACTGGATCCTTCATTTGCTTCCGCTTGCCTGATGACCCCAAGGCCTGTCAGGACTCGGTGAACGACCGGGTCGGCTTCAGCCAACGTCGGCACGAGACTGGTAAGGCGCCCGCTGTCGAGGCGCGCGAGGACACGGCCTGTGGCGTGATCGGCAAAGCGAATGGTGGTCATCCGGCGCAGGCAATCGCGCAGGAAACGCATCTCCCCTGGCGCATCCCGGGGTGGAACGCCGCGATAGACCGCCTCGGGATTGCGGGCCTGAATGTTGATGGCCTGATACCGATCGATGTCGAGCAAGACCTGAACGTCAAGAATGTTCATCACGCCATTCGCACCAAAAGCGACGGTCCGCGGAAGGCAACCCTCGGGTACACCGTTGTCCAGGAACTCGAAATGCACCTCCTTGTCCGGCCGCAACACCCAGGTGAAGAACAACCGCGGCATGCCTGTGTAAGCTTCGACATTGTGCGCCAGTAGGTCTTCCACCGCCTTGTAGCGACCGAACTGTTCGCCACGTTTCCAAGCCCGCTCGACAGTGGCATCCGGCGGCGTGATCATGAACTGCATGTAGACTTGGCGCCCGAAGCGCGTGAGGAGCTGGCTCCCAAGTTCGGTACCGGGATTGACTGCAAAACTGTCAAAGCGGAAGCGGTCGATGACGAGATGGGAGATCCGGCCAGCCTCAGCCTTCCGCGCCATGTAGCCATCGAGCTTGCGGTCGATGATCTCGACCTCGTGTCCTGTCAACGGCCCGGCATAGCGCCGCGCTGACCCGAGACTGTCGTAATCCAACAGGAACTTACGCCAGACATCAGGCGTGATGAGGGCGAAGTCGGACCAATTCAATCCCAGGGTCTCGACCAGAGCGCGCTGATAGGGACGGATGGTACTCTTGCCTGAGGCGGACGAGCCCTTCACGTTCAGGATGACAGGAGTGTCCTGCGGCTTAAGGCGCACGTAACCGCGCTTCGCCACCACTGCCTGCATCCAGGGCTCAATCAGCGCGCCCAGGGCAAGACTACCATAGCCGTTCGATACGAGCGTGACGGCAAGCCTTCCGAGCAGTGACGGGTCACGGATGAGAAAGCCACGTCGACCGATCAGACTCTCAACGACGCAACGCAGCGCGGCGCAGGCCGCCACGGCGAGAGCATCCTCTGCCGCGGCGACCCGCGCATGCCAGGCGTCAAGGTGATGCCAGACCTGATGTATAGGGTCCCGGCCAACGCAAGCAGAGCCGGAAAGTTTTGAGCTTTTCCGTCCGGTGCGGTGAGGCCAGAAACGACGCCAGAGAGCACCGCGCGGTGGCCACCCCTCGGCGGTGTGAAGGTACTCGCCCAATATTTTGTCTATCTGGCCATCGAGAAGTTCCGCGGCTGCGACCCGGATCTCCGCATGTCGCGCGGCGATCTCTCTGCCATGTTCGGCAATACCCTCGTTCAGGATGGCAGAGACGATAGCACGAAAATTTACCCCGAGATCGCCGTACGTCTGGCCGACCGGAACGGAAAGATCAGCCATGACGCGGATCAAAACTTCGTGGACCACCAGCCGCTCAGGCCGGAAGCAGACAAGCGATGTCAATGGCAGACCACTGACATCGCTTAACTCATAGGCATCGTTGAGGGAGGTCTCGACGTTTTCCTCGCGGAAAACGGTAGCTAAGGGCAGGAGCGCGCGCGGAAGGCTCGACTCGATACCCGGACTCCAGGGCCCGTAACAGTCCGGATCGGCGCCGTCGCTTGCCGGACTCGCCAAGGCATGGATGGTCATGCCAGTAGACTTTGCATTCTGTGATGGTCCGAACGCACGAGATTCGAGCCCAGACCCCAATCCACCGCGGGTGCTCAAACGGCCTGCGGTTCCTCAATGACCTCCAGGCGAAGCTGGTACTCTTCTCCCCAAAGCTCCCCAGCTTTCTGGTACCACGCCGCATCGAAATACTCGCGACAGAGTACCTCGCCTGTCCAAATGCAGACAGCGATCAGGCGACCGTCAATCACCTTGACGTGGCGACTGATCAGGCCGTTCGTGATACCAGTCGAGGGACACATGTCGATACTGGTCATCCCGTAGCTGTTCTCGCCGCTGAAGATTACCGGGCAGTCGAGGATTGCCAGGAAACGCATGGGGATCACTCCTTTATTTTCTTCACCACCGACGATGGCAAATTGCAGAGGCGCCGAGCGGTGATGCGCGCCGGCATGCAAACGCCAGCCTTGCCTTGCCCTACCCGTCGTCGAGCGAGCTTAAAAATGTGTATTTAAACGCATCAAGCGTCAAGTTCTGTGCATTGTTGAAGGATCTGCGATCAATCCAACCGCTTTTGCATCGCACGATTTTGTATCAATCTGTGTAATTCTTGAACATCACCAAGGGGATCGGGTCCGACCCCACCTCGGACGCTGCGATTATACAGTCGAAGCGTGTGATGCATCTACAACACAATCCCAGATACTCTGAATCGAATGAAGGCACATTCCATTCATGATCGCGATATGGTTGGTCTTATGTGTGCAAAACAGTTGCAACCGATCGGCGAGCGGCGTCCGAACGTCGGCGGAGACGAACTCCGGCGTAGTCAGCATCCAAACCAAGCTGTCGAGCGTCTCCAGGCCCTCCCTGGCCATTACGCGAAAGATCTCACGATCGCTCAGTATTCCGATAAATGAACCAGTGTCGTCGCATGGGCCGTCAACGACAATTAGCGCGTCAACGTCTGGAGCGGCTAGAAGCCGAATTGCTTCCCGCACAGACCGATCCATACGAATATAGCGCACGCGGGAGGCTTCACTGCCAAGCTTCTGGCGCGCGCTCATGGCACCGCTCCTCTGATCTTATGGCATTTTTCACTCGCGAGCCTGGTATACAAAATATTTTCTGTCAATGAGTGGGGCGAAATATCATGCCGGAATGAGAGACAGATCTGCTGCTTTGTCGTTTCAAACACGCGAACCGGCTTTGAAGAATCTTCCCCGCCTGGATGGCAAACAACAGTTTTCGCCTATCTGCTTGCTGCACTGCGTCATCGCGCACCCGTCCCCAGTGCAGGACCGCAACTAAAACGCTTGGGACATCACACAATGCTCACGTGCGGATGCGCCGCCAGCATGTGCTTCGACCGGCACTATTGCGCATTAGGCGGCGAGGTAACTTCCTCTGCACATAAGCTTATCCGGCATCTGGGTATCGTCGGATAAGGATTCTTGCGTTTCGACGAGACGACACGCTGAGGTATCGCCGGGATTCAAATATCGTCTGCGCTCAGATCGCTGGTGCCCGTGCAAAGCAAGCAGATCGACCGCCTGCAAACACTAAGAGCGATCTCGCGGATGGAGCGAAACTACCAGCATTTGGCCGTCACGCTGCAGTGCGGGATCGATTTCTCGGCAACCAACTCTTGACGATTGGTTCGCAGAGAGAGAGGCTGGTATTCCACATACCAAGCCGGCGATAAGTCCGGCGGTCAACGGCCCCTACGCTCAGCATCGGACGAAGAGCCGATCGCGTATCTCGTTTCATCAAGAGCCTATCGGAGGAAAAGCCATGTCGAGGGTGGAAACTACAACCGAGCACGTATCCGACAGTTATCGATGGGGTCAGCTCGTCATCGGCGTCATCTGCATGGTGATGATTGCCAATCTGCAATACGGCTGGACATTCTTCGTCCCCGACATTCAAAAAAAATTCGGATTTGATCGCGCCGCGATCCAATGGGCATTTACCCTGTTCGTGTTGTTTGAGACTTGGCTCGTTCCGGTCGAAGGCTGGTTCGTCGACAAGTACGGCCCACGGGTCGTAGTCCTATTCGGTGGTCTCCTTTGCGGGATCGGCTGGGTGATCAACTCCTATGCCAGCACCCTGAACATGTTCTATCTTGGCCAGGTCGTCGCCGGCATCGGCGCGGGCGCGGTCTATGGCACCTGTGTCGGCAGCGCCCTGAAATGGTTCCCGGACAAGCGTGGTCTCGCCGCCGGCATCATCGCCGCGGGGTTCGGTGCCGGCTCAGCCCTCACCGTCGCGCCGATCCAGTGGATGATCGCCGATCATGGTTTCCAGGCGGCGTTCTTCAACTTCGGCATCGGCCAGGGCCTCGTGGTCGCTGTGTTGGCTTTCTTTTTCACCTCGCCGAAGAAGGGGCAAGTTCCGGACGCCGTCGCGAACACCAACGTCATCCAGACCCGGCGCAACTACACCCCCGGTGAAGTCGCTCGGCAGCCGATCTTTTGGCTGATGTACTTCATGTTCGTTATCGTGGGCGCAGGCGGCTTGATGATCACCGCCAACCTCAAGCCCATCGCTGCAGATATCGGCGTCGACAAGGTGCCGGTCACGATTATGGGCATCACCATGGTCGCCATCACCTTCGCAGCCACCATCGACCGCGTACTTAATGGCTTGACCCGCCCGTTCTTCGGCTGGGTCTCGGATAAGATTGGTCGCGAGAATACCATGTTCGTCGCCTTCGCCATGGAAGGCTTCGGCATCTACATGCTCTACCTCTGGGGCCATGACCCCCTGTGGTTCGTGCTGCTCTCCGGCTTCGTGTTCTTCGCCTGGGGCGAGATCTACTCCCTCTTCCCCTCGACCTGCACAGATACCTTCGGTACGAAGTTCGCTGCGACCAATGCGGGCCTGCTCTACACCGCGAAAGGCACCGCCGCGCTCCTGGTTCCGGTAGCGAACTATCTGCAGCAGGCGACCAACAGCTGGGACGGCGTCTTCCTGGTCGCCGCCGGCGCCAACATCCTCGCCTCGCTCCTCGCCATCGCGGTACTGAAGCCCTGGCGTAAGCGCGTGGTGGCGCAGGCGCTCGCTGTCTCCGACGAGACTAAGCCAGCCCCCCGCATCGTCGCGGCCTGACAGCCCAACCGAAGCGCCGAAGAAAGAGCCGCGGGGGCCGGACGCCAAGTCCTGGCCTCCGCGCCCGTTTCAGCCCACCCGATCGTCTCGCAGGAGATCTCCGATGCCGCCGACCTGGCGCCCGATGCAGACGGCCCCGCAGATCGTCAACCGGATTTGGCTCAACCACCTGACCCTAGGCCCGATTCTTGCGGAAGGCCTCCCCGGCCGCTGGTACTCTCCGAGCGCGACGCGTCAGGTCTGGCGCTGGTACCGCCCGGCCGAGCCGAACGCCCTGGAGCCCTTCAGCGGCTGGCTGCCCTACGATGCGCTCGCAGCGAACGGGATTGACGGCACCACGACGATGGACGATCCAAAGGACCGCTTCGCCATGTCATCCCACTTCGCGGGGCAGCAAGACAAGCCCGCATCCCTCAGGGTGTAGGTCGCGCGTGCGATGACAATACGGTCGGCGATGTATGAGACTTCCCCGACCGTCTGGCGGACATCGCGCAGGCTGTCGGCGGCAAGCCGGTAGAAGTCTGGTTCTGTGACGAGGCCCGTGTCGGCCAGAAGAACACCCTGACCCGACGCTGGGCCAAGGGCGGAACGCGACCCTCGGCCCCCAAGGACCAGCGCACGGCTTCGGCCTACATCTTCGGAGCGATCTGCCCGGCCCGGGGCGTCGGGGCAGGCTTGGTCATGCCCCGCTGCACCACGTCAGCGATGGCCCATCATCTCGAAGAGATTTCGGCGACCGTGGCTCCTGGCGCCCACGACGTCCTCCTGCTCGATCAAGCCGGCTGGCACACCACCAGGAAGCTGCCGGTTCCCGACAACATCACCCTCTTGCCCCTGCCGGCGCGCTCACCCGAACTCAACCCGGTCGAGAACCTCTGGCAGTTCATGCGGGACAACTGGCTCGGAAACCGGATCTTCCAATCCTACGACGACATCCTGGATCACTGCTGCGATGCCTGGAACAAGATCATCGCCTAACCCTGGCGCCTCATGTCCATCGGATTGCGCCGATGGGCCCATGCGTTCTGATCAGTGAGGATTGGTATAACCCGTCACTGCGGCCCCGTGCCAGGATTTCCATGCCGCGGTCGTCCGGGCCGATGACGGACGAGCCGTATGGGCGAGCCTCGCTCCCGTACCAGAAAACGGAAACGGCGCGCCTCAAGGCGCGCCGTCTTACTTGATTCAGCGGCCTGTCCGAGAACAGGCCGCTGGCATCTCCGTTTCAGACGCCGCCTCAGACGGCGCGGGCCTGATGAAGTTGCTCGATCTGCTGCTGGGTGTAGCCGAGATCGAGCAAGACTTCGTCGGTGTGCTCGCCGAGCAGCGGAGAGGCCTTCACCTCGACCTGCATGTCGGAGAACTTGATCGGGCTGCCGACGGTCAGGTACGAGCCGAGCTTCGGGTGCGGCACCTCGACAACGGTGCCGCTGGCGCGCAGCGACGGATCGTTGGCGATCTCCTTCATCGACAGCACCGGTGAGCACGGGATGTCGAACTTGCGCAGGATATCGACGGCCTCGAACTTCGTCTTGTCGGCGAGCCAAGCCTCGATCGTGCCAAAGATGTCCATGATCTTGTCCTGGCGGGCGCGAGCGGTGTTGTAGGCCGGATCGTCGATCCACTCATCCTTGCCGATCGCCTTACAGATCGGGGCCCAGGCATGACCCTGGATCGTGAAGTAGATGTAGGCGTTCGGATCGGTCTCCCAGCCCTTGCACTTCAGCACCCAGCCTGGCTGTCCACCGCCACCCGCGTTGCCGCCGCGCGGCACCACATCCGAGAACTCGCCGTGGGGGTACTGCGGGTATTCCTCCAGGTAGCCGAGGGCATCGAGACGCTGCTGGTCGCGCAGCTTGACGCGGCAAAGGTTGAGCACCGAGTCCTGCATCGAGACGGCGACCTTCTGGCCCTTGCCGGTCTTGTTCTTCTGGTGAAGCGCCGTGAGAATGCCGATCGCGAGGTGCATGCCGGTGTTCGAATCACCGAGAGCCGCGGCGCTCACAGTAGGCGGACCGTCCCAGAAGCCGGTGGTGGAGGCCGCGCCGCCGGCACACTGCGCCACGTTCTCGTAGACCTTCAAGTCCTCGTAGTGGTGGCCATCCGAGAAGCCCTTCACCGACGCCAGGATCATGCCGGGATTGAGCTCTTGGATGCGGGACCAAGAGAAGCCCATGCGGTCGAGGGCGCCAGGGCCGAAGTTCTCGACCATGACATCGGATTGCTTGATCAGGTTCTCGAGGACTTCCTTGCCCTCGGGAGTCTTGGTGTCGAGCGTCAGGGAACGCTTGTTGGAGTTGAGCATGGTGAAGTAGAGCGCGTCGGCATCCTCGACGTGACGAAGCTGCGTGCGCGTCACGTCGCCGGCCCCAGGGCGCTCCACCTTGATCACGTCGGCGCCGAACCAGGCCAGTAGCTGGGTACAGGCCGGACCAGCCTGGACGTGGGTGAAATCGATGATCTTGATACCCTCGAGCGGCTTGCTCATCGTGGCGTTCTCCCTGTTGGCTCAGACGATTGTCGAAGTTCGCGGCTTGCCCGGTCGATCCGGGTTCTGGGTTGGCCGGAAACCCGTGGTGGGTGATCCCGGCGGTCTGTCGCGCCTCGCCCTCAGGCGACGCGGGATTCGAGGGCCGCCAAGCGGCGGCGTAGTTCACGCTCGTCGTTCCAGCGCTGGGTTTCATCGCGGATGATCGCGGCGATACCCGTAACGGCGTTGTCGAAGCCGTGGATCAGCCCGACCGTGAAGGCGATGGAGAGCGTGTGGCCATCCTTATGGATGGCTGGGACTCGCAGGACGTCGGCACCGTACTTGGTGACGCCCGTCTTCATGGTCTTGGCATAGCCCTCCCAGTGGCGCCGGCGCTGACGCTCCGGGGTGATGAGATCGAGAGACTGACCGACCGCCTCCTCCGCCGCGTACCCGAAGATCCGCGTCGCGGCGGGATTCCACACGGTGATCGCACCGCTCGTGTCCGACACCACAACGGCATCGCCGGCTGCTGCCACCAGGACAGCAAAATCGATCGGGCTCGTCATGCGCTGACCCTCATCTCCCTGTCCGTGCTGCGGATATCGTCTCCGTCGCCCGGTTTATCGACCGGGCGGGCTCGAACCTGGGGCGAGACGATGGTCATCCATCGGCATGGAACACTCCCCTCTTTGTCAGTCAGGCTTGAAGCCGTTCGATGGCGTCGGAAGGACTTCGTATTTTTCGCTGTTCCAATCGTTGGTATTTGGTATGCCAACGTAGATAAGGTGTCAACTCGCGGAGCTGACGTCAATTGCCCGAGGGAGCTTGCGCCTTGGTGACAGCGTTCTCGAACGACGCCGGCACGCTGCAGGCAACGAGGATCGGCAGGGGAGAGCCGCCATGGGTCCAGGCCCGAGCATCACGATCACGCAGATCGAGGGCTACAAGTTCGCGATCGATTTCGGTGGGATCCTGCCCCACCTCATGGTCGATGAGGCCATTCCCATCGGCAGCGGCGAAGGCCCGTTCCCCGAACAGCTCGTCGTCTCGTCGGTGACGAACTGCCTGTGCGCCAGCCTCGTCTTCGCGCTCGGTAAGTATAAGCAGGAGGCCGGCGGCATCCGGGCCGAGGCGCACTGCGAGGTCACCCGCAACGCCGAGAACCGTCTACGCATCGCCGGCATCGCGGTCGCGATCAGCCTCGGGGCGACCGCCGACTCCGTACCCCGCATCGACCGGGTGCTGGAGCAGTTCCAGCGCTTCTGCACGGTTTCCGAAAGCGTGCAGGCCGGCATCCCCGTCGTCGTCTCTGTCCGGGACAGTGCCGGCACGCTGCTTACCTGAGCCTTATGCTTTTCCGAGAAGGAGTCGCCATGACGACATCACCGAAAGTCTCCGGCCAGAACCCGCCGATTGCCCACGAGCCGGAAGACCTCGCCCGCCTCTTCAACGAACGCGCCAATGCAGGCGACGTGGACGGCCTCGTTGCCCTCTACGAGCCCGATGCGGTGCTGGCGGCCGGCAAGGTCGTGGCCACCGGACACGGCGAGATCCGGCAATTCTATGCCGACCTCTTGGCGCGCAAGTCTGATTTTCCGGTCGCCGAGACCCTCCCGGCGATCCGGAACGGCGATCACGCCATGACCTTCGCGCGACTGCCCAACGGGACGATCTCGGCTGAAACCGCACGGCGCCAGGCCGATGGCGGATGGCGCTGGCTGATCGATCAACTGAAGATCAAGCCCCTCCAGGCGGACATGGCCGGTTGACTGACGCCTCCCCTCCGACTGCTTCCGAAACCCAGGGTTCCCGCATGATCGATCCCCGCCTCGCCGGCCGGCTCGCCTTCGCGCACCGGCTCCCCACCAAGGAGCCTCTTCCCCCCGGTCGCCATTGTCTCGGGCTGTTCGCCGAGCGGGACGCGATCCTCGTGGTACCCGAAAGCGTCGATCCACGCCGGCCAACACCTCTCGTGGTCCTGTTCCATGGTGGTGGCGGCAGCGCAGAGAAGATCCTGCCGATGCTGGAGGCCCATGCCCAAGCGCGGGGCTTCCTACTGTTGGCACCCCAATCGATGTTCCCGACTTGGGATCTCGTCATTGGCGGCCATGGACCCGACCGCGAGCGTGTCGACGAGGCTTTGGCCGAGGTGAGCACCCGTTACCTACTCGATCCGACGCATCTGATTTTCGCGGGCCACTCGGATGGTGGCAGCTACACGCTCTCCCTCGGCCTAGCCAACGGGCATGTGGTCACCCATCTCCTCGTCTCCTCGGCCGGCTTCCTGTCCGTTCACCTGCAATCGGGCGTTCCACGGATCTTCCTTTCCCATGGAATCCGCGACGAGCAGATTCCGATCGATCGCAGCGCGCGGGTTCATGTCGCCCGGTTGCGGGAGGCCGGATACCCGGTCATGGCAGTCGAGTACGACGGCCCCCACGCCTACAGCCCAGTCATCGTCGCGCAGGGCGTCGATTTCGTTCTCGCCGCAGCATAGCTGCCGGAAACCGCAGGTAGCGCGGAGATCCATCCCGTCGAATCCGGTACGGGCCCTCTCTTTTTATGTTGGTGCAGTGCATCGCGGATTAGCAACCTGCTCTGGGACCAGCGCAGTCATCACTGAACCCAGCTACCGCGGTAACCCCATCCGCCGGCGTATTCATGCCGACTGCGCCAGGGAATGCAGGCCTGCCAGACGGATCTGGCGCCCCCCCCTTGGCAGATCCGATGCGTGCGGTCCTGCGTGTTTGCGCGGTCATCCCGCCATCTTGAAATATGCCCGCAATTCACAACGCAGCCTCCCGAACGTGACGATCGCGCTGCTTTTAATCCGATTTTTACAAGATGAGTCTTCTCTAAGGTCAGACTAGACTATCCTGGACTGGGGTGCATACGTGATGGAAGCAGCCGAGAAACCCGTCCTCGTGGATTCGCTCGATCAGGAAGCGGAGCGGATTCGGAACATCTTCAGCACTTCGTTCCCCCACTCGAGCGACGATCTGAATCGTCTGATTCCCGAGAACTTTACGGATACGTTGTCCCGTAGGTCTGAGCTCACGCCGAAGGCGGAGACCGACGAGTTCGACTGGTCGATCACGCTCGCGAACATCGAGGCGATCGTCGATGCCAGTAACGCCAGCAAGAGCTCGGTGGCTGACGCGGAGCGGCGGGCTGAAATTGCCGAAGCCAAAGCCCGGGAGGCGATCCATTGGCTCCGCCTTCTCCATGAAGCCGTCCTGAAGGGGATGCCTGCTCCATCTGTCTAGGGCATCAGGCCTGCCCAGGATCACCGATTCTGCAGCATCGCGACGGTTGGAACGCTGGCAGCGTTGCGATCGAGAGCGACTTCGCGTGTCCCTCGGCGCTCAGCCACCGCGGCAGGGGCCGCGAAAAAGATCCTCTGAAGCCTTGCGCCGAAACAGCGTCCGCCAGCGTCGTCGTCGATGCTTCGGGCGAGCGTGGTTGATGTGGCAGTGCTGACAGGAAGCGACGAGATTCATGCCCGCATTGTTAGCGATGGCTTGATCGCGATGCGCCGTCACCAGAACCACGTGTTGAGCGTACCTGCTTGAGGCCGACAGCTGTCCCAACCGAGACGGCGACCGCTTGGTCGGCGCAATCCCAGACCGTTGTCGCGACATCCCATCAGCGGCCATCACCAAGATGAAAGACGACCTCTCGATAAGCCGCCCACTCCCTCGCAACGATCGCGCGCTCGGAGCGGATCACGGCCGAAAGTTCCGGCCAGTCGATTGCATAGAAGGCGAGGTCACGCGGCGGATTGGCATCACCAGCAAAAGGCCACGCAGTTCGGGGACTGAAAAGTGCCCGATCTTCAGTCAGTCCGACTTTGGCGGATGCGGGGGCGATCGAGACCGTCGGCGCGTTAATCTGCGTGGCTCGAAGGTGCCTGCCATTCCACCCCAGCATGTTCGCGGATATCACCCGGTGCACTTCCGGTATCGGCATCGCTCGCCCAGCCGCTGGGTTCTGCGACATCAACGATCTCGTCTTCCGGATACGCAGCTTCCAAGAACAGCCGCGCTTCCCCTTCAGCAGCGGCCCGAACGGTCACCAAGGGCTTTGTCCCCGCGGCGGAACGGATCTTGGCAATGAACAGCTTCGTCATGGTCACCCTTCCTGAACGATCCCCCCTCTCACAGAGGGCAGCGCTGGCGAACAACAAGGGATTCCCGTCCCATCATTCAAAGTTACCGCTGACGTCTGATGGAACCGGTTGCATGCCTTGGAACGAGAACCGTAGCCGTCGCAACACAACTTGAGCTCATCACCGATGATTTTCACGATTTTCACGCGCAGCAACTTCAAAGATGCAGACCCTTTGATCGGGGCGCAGACGCCAAACCATGCGTTGGATGATAGGCGGTCTGAGCGGCCCACGCTGCAATCTCGCGCTGCGCGTATCCTCATCAAGATTGCCAATTGCGAGTTGTGCCCTCGTTGACCACCCGTTGGGTGGAACACGATCGCGGGTCGTTGGCGTTCTGGGAATCCCCGATCGTTTCGTCCTGTAAATCCGATCCGTGCAACTTCCGGTACGGGTAGCTTGGCGCAACCCTGCCGAACTCCGCGTTGCGTTCGAGGGAGATTGATTCCCACACGGTCACGAAGTCAGTCCATCATCTGGCCTCGTCGCATCCGGCGGTCTCACCCGCGACATCCCCGGCTCGCCATTTCAGCGGAACTGGGGATAGCCGTCAGACCGGTTCCGTTTGGCGGTCTGCGGACGCTGCGGTCGCAACCAGTCCGAAACTTCCGCGACGGCATGCTGATACCGGCAAGATCGATCCAGGGTGAGCGATCCGTGTGCGAGGGACATGGCACAAACGTTCAGACGCCGCCTGTTCCTCGAACGGGTTTCCTGCCGGACATCTGCACAACCTCTCGCGCTTGAGGCCGAATTCACGCGGGACAACGTGGATATCGCCTGTCAGGCTCTGTCCTTGAAGCTCGTCTCGCTCGTGGAAGTGGATGATGAGAGCAACTACGCATTTCGGATCACGCGCCCCGGGCTTCTCCTGCTTGCCGGGCAGATCGAGGACGCGGCGGCGCTGATCGATCGGGGGCTAGGCATCAGGCGGCTTCCGATCCCAGCGCCTTGGGGCTTGATCGGCAACAAGCTCCGCCCCGGCGGCCCGGGAATGTCCCTGAAAGGAAGTGGACCTCGTGCCTACGCGACGCAGCTGATCCTGGCGGTCGCCTCCGGCCATGCGATCGTTCAGGGGGATGTCGTTCGCGGCAACGCGAATGCTCCACGTCCTGGCGCGTTCACCGAAGCGCCGCGCCAATCGGAGCGACTCGGAACGTCGTTGCCTTTTAGAGACTGGGGCCGAACCAAGGATCGGAATCACCCAGTGTGATCCGGGCTTGGCCGCTGCTGCCGCACGCGGTGTTCGCGCACCGGATAGGTGCCGGCCAGCGCCTCGACACTCCGTCTTGATCACCCAAGCGTCATCGAAAGGCTTGCCTGGATGTGCAAGCGGCATGTCCGATGTACGTTCAGGCCGATCAGGATTCCGCGTTAAGGAACTGCGTATTACGAATTTTCATATTGCGCTGGTCTGGAGCTCTGCCTGATTATCACCGCACTGCCGTGACCAACCCCAGCGCATGGAGGGCGCATTTCGGGGGTGAAGGATCGAGGTCACGCCACGTAGGAGATGCGAGCGTAGAATCCGCAGCGCCGCGGAAAGTCGGCGAACGCCGAGCCATCTCGGGGGCGTCGGATCGTCGGAAAGGCTCAGCGTAGGCCGCGCGCCGCCATTTCCTCGGGAGCCTGCAGCGCCGCGTCCAGACGCGCGATGAGCGTTGTCAGGTCGACTGGGCGGTAATCGCAGGCATCAGCGCCGACATCACAGGAACGGGTCGTATCCGGCAGGCAGGCATGCGTATGTCCATACAGGTGCCGGGTCTCCCGCCAGAAGCCCGGCCAGGACCGGTGCGGGTAATGCGAGAGAAAGAGCCGCAAAGCGAAGCCTTTGGAATTCTCTACGGTGATACGGGCGCTTTCCACCGGTGGCTCGCTCCAGGGCAGTTCGAGCACCCGGTTCGTATCATGATTGCCTCGCACCAAGCGCTTGATGCCATTCAGGCGAGCAAAGACAGTGGCACAATGCGCGCGGCTGGCATCAGCGGCGAAGTCACCGAGGTGCCAGACCTCGTCGGCCACTCCGACGACCGTATTCCAGCGGGCGATCAGGGCCTCGTCGTGGGCCTCCACGGACCCGAAAATCTGACGTCGACGCTGAACCAGAGATGCGTCACCGAAATGCGTGTCGGCCGTGAAGTAGGTTGTCATGCATCCTGAGGAATAGTTGCGCTTCAAAGAGGAATGAAAGAGCCGGCGCTCTGCCACGCAACGAGGTTGTGCGACCTCTTTGGCGTTCAAGCTGGCGCAATGTCGCTTGTATCGAGACGACAATCTTCACGGGGTCGGCCGTTCAGCGCGCTGCCACGCGCAGGAACCCTGGCTCGTTGGCATCCATTTCCCCGACGCAGCCCTACTCAGAGCCTGTTTGAGCCCCTCCGCCGGCCGCCCCCATCTGTCTGATCTTGCAAGCGGGATTGGACGAGGTGGCCCGTTTCCTGATTCGAGCCGATCCGCCGGGCCGTCCAGAAGCGACGGCGGCGCGTCAATTGCTGGCGGGGATCGCATGGTACCTGCGAACGGGCGGAGGATGGCGGACGTTGCCGGCCGGCTTTCCGCCCTGGCGCACGGTCTACGGCTGGTTCCGGCGCTGGATCGAGAAGGGACTGTTCGAGAGCCTGATGCCGGCTCTGGCGCGCCGTCAGCGGCGGCGTTGCGGACGTCGGCCCGATCCACGGCTGGCGATCATCGACACGCAGACAGTCAAGTGCATCGGGGTACGCGGGCCGCGCGGCTACGATGGCGCCAAGAAGCTGGTCGGGCGCAAACGCGTGGCCCTGGTGGATGCCGAAGGGCACGTCCTGGCGCTGGCCGTCGTGCCGGCCAACGTGCAGGATCGCGACACCCTGCCGGCGCTGGGTGCGGACAAGCAGGCGTGGCCCAGCCTGCGTCCGGCTCTCCTTGACGGTGCCTTCATAGGCCGAGCGCTGCAAAAATGGTGCAACCTTCGAGGCATGCGCCATCGCGTGGTCTAAACGCAGCCGGACCAGAAGGGCTTCGTCGTGCTAGAGCGACGCTGGGTCGTAGAAAGGACCTTCGGCTGGCTCAGTCACTGGGGCGGCCGACACCGTGAGCGCGCTGGTCGCCTCGACGTCGCAAAGGGTCGCCTCGCCTGCGTCGCTAGCCTCATGGCCGCCAACGCCCTCAAGAATCCCGCCTGAAATCATGATCTCAAACAGGCTCTGAGGCGGACGCGCGCCCCGTCTCCGCCGGGTTCAGCGGACTTGGCCGGGCCGGACCGCTGGAACGAACGTGGGTTGTCTCCCATGCCGGCAGTCGCCGCACGGCTTCGTGAAGCAGTGAGTGAGCTGGGCATGGTCTACAGACAGCGCCTGTTGCCTCCCTGATGGCCGCGTCGTCCTCAGGGTCACCGGGTCCTCGGACGGAGGCGGCCAGCACCGTACGGGCAATTCCATGGTTCATACCGGCTACGACCCCGCCCTTGTGGCGCTCTCGATCGCCATCGCGGTCTTCGCTTCTTACACGGCGCTCGACCTCGCCGCGCGGATCCGCGGCGCGACGGCCGGCCTGCGCTGGGTCTGGGTCGGCGCCGCCTCCCTCGCGATGGGGGGCGGGATCTGGGCGATGCACTTCGTCGGCATGCTCGCCTTCGAGATGGGCGCTCCCGCCACCTATGATCTAAGCATCACGGCCCTGTCGCTGCTCGTTGCCGTGACCGCCACAGCGGCGGCCTTCGGCTGGGTCGCGATCCGAGGAACTTCGCTCCAGTCGCTCCTCGTCGCTGGGCCTCTGATGGGCCTCGGCGTTGCCGCCATGCACTATGCCGGCATGTCAGCGATGCGGGTCCCGGGCAACACGGTCTACGATCCGGCCATGGTGGCCGCCTCGGTCGCCATCGCGGTCTCGGCGGCGACCGCCGCTCTATGGCTCGCCTTCCGCCGCAACCGTCTCTGGCAGAAGCTGATCGCCGCCTGCATCATGGGGCTCGCCGTGGCCGGCATGCACTACACCGGCATGGCAGCGGCCAGTTTCACCTTTACGGCGGGCGGCGCCCCCGCGGCGCAGCGGGCGATGCCGGCGGCCGGCCCGCAGAACCTCGCCCTGGCCGTAGCGGGCGTGACTTTCGTTATCCTGTTTCTCGCAATGATGGCGGGCTCCCTCGAACAGGGACGGGTTCAACGACGCCTGCACGTCAGTGAGGCGCGGTTCCGCTCCGCCGTCAGGGCGGTCCACGGCGTCATGTGGAATACCAACGCGGCGGGCGAATTCGTGGAGGAGCAGCCCGGCTGGGAGCAGATCACCGGGCAACCATTCGCGGAATATCGTGGCGGCGGGTGGACGCGCGTCTTGCACCCCAACGACGCGGAGAATGCCCGCCTCGTCTGGGAATTGGCGGTCCGAACAGGCACGCCCTACGTCGTCGATCAGCGCGTGCGTCACCCGGACGGCGGCTGGCGCCATTACGCGGTGCGCGCCGTGCCGGTACACGACCTCGACGGTGCGATCCGGGAATGGGTTGGCGTCCATGTGGACGTCACCGAGCGGCATGCCTACGAAGCGGCGCTGCGGGAGGCGCGCGACGCCGCTGAGGAAGCGAGCCGCGCGAAGAGCCGCTTCCTCGCCAACATGAGCCACGAACTGCGAACCCCGCTCTCGGCAGTCATCGGCTATGCCGAGATGCTCGAGGAGGAGGCGGAAGACCTCAGGCAAGACAGCTTTCTTGCTGATCTCGGCAAGATCCGCACGAATGCTCAACACCTGCTCGGTCTGATCAACGACGTGCTCGACCTATCGAAGGTCGAGGCCGAAAAGATGGACGTGTATGCCGAGGACATCATCGTTGAGGCGTTCGCGCGTGACGCCGCCGCGACCGTCGAGGCACTGGTGGCCAAGAAGGGCAACCGCCTCGTTGTCGACCTCGCATCGGACCTCGGCGATGCGCGCACCGACGCGGTGAAGCTGCGCCAGTGCTTGTTCAATCTGATCGGCAACGCCGGCAAGTTCACCGAGGAGGGGACCGTCACCCTCCGCGTCCGGCGCCACACAACGGCGACGGAAGATTGGCTGAGCTTTGCCGTCGCCGATACCGGCATTGGCATGTCGCCCGAGCAGGTGGCGGGGCTGTTCCAGCGCTTCGCCCAGGCGGACGAAACGACAACGCGCAAGTACGGTGGAACCGGCCTTGGCTTGGCCTTGACCAAGGCGTTCGCCGGCCTAATGGGCGGGGATGTCGTGTTGGAGAGTGCCGAGGGGCGAGGGACGACCTTCACCCTGACCGTGCCGGCCGTTCTCCCCGCCGTCGCGGTTTCTGACATTTCTGAGCCCGATGAGCGGTCCGAGCACGGGGCCGGGGGCAACCGGGGCCTCGTGCTCGTCGTCGACGATGAGGCGAGCCAGCGGGACCTCATGGCGCGCTTCCTGGTCCGGCAGGGGTTCTCGGTGCGAACGGCCGGCGACGGCCGGGCCGGCCTCGACTTGGCTCGCACCCTGTCGCCCCGGGTCATCCTGCTTGACGTGATGATGCCGGAGGTCGACGGCTGGACCGTCCTGGCAACCCTGAAGGCCGATGCGGCGACCCGCGAGATACCGGTGGTGATGGTCAGCTTCGTGTCCGATGCGGCGCTTAGCGCCTCGCTGGGAGCAGCCGATGCGCTGCCCAAACCGGTCGATTGGGGACGCCTGAAAGCGGTACTTAGTCGGCTCGGCCCTGTGGGCGGCGGGGTGCTGGTGGTGGACGACGATGCGGGAATGCGCGAGCGCCTGCGCCATGTGCTGGAGCGCGACGGCTGGTCGGTGCGTGAAGCCGGCGACGGGGTCGAGGCCCTGGCGCAGGTTCACGAGACGCGCCCCGCCGTGATCCTACTCGACCTCACCATGCCGGTCATGGACGGCTTCTCGTTCCTCCTACGGCTGCGTGCTCTCACCGACTGCGGCGACATCCCGGTGGTGGTGCTGAGCGCCCGGGACATCTCTCCGGCCGAGCGTAACGAACTCACCGGCGTCGATCGCGTCGTACGGAAGGGGGATGCCAGCCTGCAGGAGTTGGCCGCCGAAATCGCACGGCTCGGACAGCCTGCGGAGATGTCGCCCGTCGAAACCTTGGGAGGCAGCCGGCAGAGCGGTTGACCAGCAAGAAGGCAGCGTCCACCCGGTCAACTGCGCGCGCTGGCGCGGGACGAGGTCCGGCATCAACAGAACTTCGGGCGGACCGCCATCCTCCGCCTCGACCCGCGCGAAGGCCTGGGCACGACACGATCGAGGCCCACGTCGACCGTGGTCAGGCGATAGGGAGGCCGGGCTGACCCCGCGATGTGGTCGTAACCGGCGCCCAGCACGCCCCCTGGACAGCGTAGACAGAATTTCGACCCTCAACGCGTCGATGGTGCTCATCGCCGCCAGATCGTTCTGGCAGAACAGGCCATCCGGCCCGATGCCGAAGGCATAGAGTGCCCTCACCGCCGCGGACCCGCCGCCGTGGTGGTGGTCTCCCTGCGCCCGGGCGCAGTCCGTGATGCCGAGTTCAGCGAGGCCTTGTCGGAAGGCGGCCTCACGGCGCTCCTGGGCAAGCGTTCCCAGCCAGCCCGCGATGTAGCCGAAGCGACAGGCGCCCTGCTCGTACAGATGCTGCGAGATCGTGTCGCTGGCCCCATGGTCGTTCGGCCATCACAGTGCGGACCCAGCGATTGGTGACCGAGGCGTTCATCGATCACGATTGGGAACGCCGAAGCGCGTCACGGCTTCGGGGGGTATTCACCGAAAGCGCACCGAGCATGGCGTCAACCTGATTATCCGACAGCAGGTCCACGGCCGAGGCGAGCACCCCCTCCATCCTCGACTAAGACGAGCATGACCCACTGTCCCTCCGTTGGCGGACGCGTCCTGAGCATCTGTCGAACGCCCCTAACGGCACCTGCGCGGAGCGCAAGGCATCCCTGCGGGTCTGGCTGCATCGCTATGCAACATCTGCTGCAGCGCACAGTTGACGGGAAACGCCTTTCGAAACCGCGGCGAGGCCCCCGGCCGTGATCGCGACTCCTGACATGCTTCCCCTTTCGCACCCGGAGATTCGCATGAGCCTCGCATCTGCCCTCGGCCTCACCTCGGTTCGAAAGGTTCGCTACGCTTTCGTCGCCCTCGGCGACATCACCCAGGAGGCGATGCTGCCGGGTGTGGCACACACTGGAAACTCCGAACTGGTGGCTTTCGTCACCGGGGATCCGGAAAAGGCGCGGGGTGTCGGCAAGCAGTACGGCGTCACAAATTCCTATGGCTACGAGCAATTTGGCGAACTCGTCGACTCGGGCAAAATCGACGCGCTCTATATCGCCACCCCGAACTGGCGCCACGCGGAGTTCGCGATCCCCGCCCTGAAAGCCGGCATCCATGTCTTGGTGGAAAAGCCCCTGGAAATCTCGACAGCGAAGTGCCGCGAGATCCTCGACGTCGCGAAGGGCTCGCCGGCGAAGCTGATGGTGGCCTACCGGCTGCATTTCGAGCCCGCAACCCTCGCGACCATCGACCTGATCCGCTCTGGCAAGCTCGGCGACCTGCTAACCTTCGCCTCGACCTTCACCCAGATGGTCTCGCCTGAAAACCACCGGGCTCGCAGTGGCATTGAGGCCGGACCCATCTTCGACATGGGTCCTTACCCAGTGAACGCCGCCCGCTACGTTTTCGGGTCGGAGCCGACCGAAGTGGTCTCCGCCGTCGGCGTACGCCACCCTGAGGCAGGTCTCGGCGATTTCGACGACACGGTCGCCGTGACCTTACGCTTCCCGGGCAACCGCTTGGCGCAGTTCGTCCTATCCTATGTGGGCAATACGCTCGACACCTACACGGTGGTGGGTACGAAGGGGAGCGTCGAGGTAAACCCCGGCTACATGTACGGCAAGTCTCTCGAACGCACCGTTACCATCGGTGGAAGTAAGACCCACGAGAGTTTTAAGAACACAGACCATTTCGGTGGTGAACTGCGCTACTTCTCCGACTGCATCCTGAACGACCGCCACCCCGAATGCGACGGCGAGGAGGGCTATGCCGACGTGCGGGTCCTGGAAGGCATCGCCAAGGCGCTGAGGACCGGCGAATCCGTCCACCTCGATCCGTTCGACCGGAGCAGGCGGATCGACACCGACGCCCAGCGCCAGACGCTCCGCGCCAAGGCATCGCCCGAACTCGTCAACACGTCGAACCCTGGCAAAGGGAAGGAGAAGGTGCCGAAGAACTGATCGCAGCTCGTTCTCGCCCCCCCGTACCGGACCCTAGAACCATGATCGCATCTACGAGGCCCGAGTGGGCCTCGATTCAAGGCCGGACCGGCACGCCCGGCCTCGACGCGGCGCTGACCGGCGGAAGCCAGCGATGAGCGTCGTCGATCTCCGACAGACAACTCCTCTGGAAGCTGCGGCCGCGGCGGATCGCATGCCCGGCCTGCCGGCGCCTGCGTCGCATCCGAACCTTATTCTCGTCGCGCTGGCGACCGGGGGCTTCGCGATCGGCACCACCGAATTCGCCGCCATGAGCCTACTGCCCGCCTTCGCCCCCGATCTTGGGATCGATGCCGCCACGGCGGGCCATGTCATCAGCGCCTACGCCCTTGGCGTCGTGGTGGGCGCTCCCATCATCGCCGTGCTGGCGGCTCGCGTCGCACGGCGGACCCTCCTCGTCACCTTGATGGTTCTGTTCGCTCTCGGTAACGGATTGTCGGCGCTAGCTCCGAGCTACTCTTGGATGCTGGCCTTCCGTTTCCTCGCCGGACTGCCGCACGGCGCCTATTTCGGGGTGGCAGCCCTGGTCGCCGCCTCGCTTGTCCCGCGCGAGCGGCGCTCGCAGGCGGTTTCGCGGGTCATCGCGGGCCTGACCATCGCGACGGTGGTTGGGGTGCCGCTGGCCAACGGCATCGGCCAACTCGTCGGCTGGCGCTGGAGCTTCGGTCTGGTGACCCTCCTCGCCACGGTGACCGCGATCCTGGTTCGGATTCACGCCCCTCTCGGCGCACCGGCCCGGGGGGCCAGCGCCCTGCAGGAGCTTGGGGCTCTGCGGCGCGGTCAGGTCTGGCTGACCCTCGCCACCGGTGCCATCGGCTTCGGCGGGCTGTTCTCCGTCTACACCTATCTGGCTTCGACGATGCTGGAGGTCACCCACGCATCGCCGAGCGCCATCCCGCCGGTGCTTGCCCTGTTCGGCCTGGGCCTCACCCTCGGGAATCTCGTCTGTGCCTGGGCGGCCGATCGAGCGCTGATGCTCTCGGCCGGCGCGACCCTGGTCTGGAGCGCCTGCGCACTCGCTCTCTATCCCTACGCCACCGGGAGCCTCTGGACTCTCGGGCCGGTCGTCTTTCTCATCGGCTGCGGTGGCGGACTCGCCACGATCCTGCAGACCCGCCTGATGGATGTCGCCGAGGATGCACAGACGCTTGCGGCCGCTCTGAACCACTCCGCCTTCAACGTCGCCAACGCTCTCGGACCCTGGCTTGCAGGGTTCGCGCTCACGGCGGGGTTCGGCCTCCCCTCCACCGGCTGGGTTGGCGTCGCCCTGGCCTTGGGCGGTCTGGCGATCTGGGCGGCGTCGTTCCTCATGGAGCAACGCGTCGAACACCGGCTTGCCATCGACAGGCCGTGAAAGCAGCGAAGCCTGCGTTCCTTGCGGGATCGCGACGTCGCGGCGGTCGGCCCCGTGTGCGAGCCCGTATTACGCTGGTTCTCCACGGGTTCGGGGCGACGGCGAGCGACGGGACATGATAGCAGACGCTGCCTTTCGACATGCAGTATGAGGGACCGGACGATGGTGGGAGGCGAGGACGATCTGCTGAGATTTCTCGATCGCGACGCGGCGGATGCAGTCTTCCGCGAGCATGTTGCCAGAGCGACGGAGGCAGCACCGTTGGCCGATGAAAAGGTTTCCACGGCGTCACCTGCGGTTTCCTTGATGATCACCAATCGTCAGAGAGCCGAGCTCCGGGCCCTTGGGTTTTCGGAGGATACCATTCGGTGCATGACGCCGGCCGAAGCGCATGAGCACCTTGGGCTCGACAAGCCCGGAGGCTAGCGGACCGAATCCACGGCATACCGATGCTCGACGGCGGGACGACCCTGCGCCGCAGCACTGGCAGTCTTCTGGGGATACTGAGCCGGCACGGACTACCAGACCGCGCCGATCGGCGCATAAGCTCCGCCCCGGATCGCCCCGGTACGAGTTCGCGCGATCGGAGACCTGCTGGACCTGGACAACGTGGCACCGACGCACGCCCTCGACGTGATCGCAGACGCCCTTGAGACGACGGGCGCGTACCGCGTCCTCCGGCAGCTCAGGCCCTTCGCGGATGCCGACGAGCGGCCGACTGAACCGACCTTCGTCGGCCTGATCGTCGACACGGAAACCACCGGGATTGATCACACCCACGACACGGTGATCGAACTCGGCATGATCAAGTTCGAGTACGGCGCGAGCGGGCGGGTCTATCGCGTACTCGACACGCTCAATCAACTCCACGACCCCGGTCGGCCCATCCCGCCCGAGATCACCCGCCTGACCGGAATCGGTGACGCCGATGTGGCTGGGCAGTGCATCGACGACGAGGCTGTGAAGGCGATGGCGGCCGACGCTGCCGTGGTGATCGCCCACAACGCCAGCTTCGACCGCCAGATGTGCGAGACCCGCTGGCCAGTCTTCGCCGAGAAGAACTGGGCCTGCTCCTGCCATCAGGTACCCTGGCGCGCGGAGGGCCACGAGGGGCTGAAGCTCGGCTACCTGCTCATCGATCACGGGTACTTCCACAAGGGCCACCGCGCCATCGACGATTGTCACGCGCTGCTGGCACTCCTCGCGGCGCCTCTGAAGGCCTCTGGGCGTTTGGCTCTCGCCTGCCTGCTCGAGACCGCGCGCAAGCCGACGGTGCGCGTCTGGGCCACGGGCTCTCCCATCGCCACGAAAGACGTCCTGAAGGGACGAAGCTACCGCTGGAGCGGGCGGCGACGCTGCTGGTACATCGACATTGAGGAGGAGCGTCTCGACCTCGAGCGCGCCTTTCTCTGCCAAGAGATCTTCCAGCGCGAGGTCCACGACTTCGTGGCGGACCGGATCACCGCCCGGGATCGATTCTCCGTCCGAACCAATCCGGAAATCTGAGTCAGTCTGAGGTCGGCCGCCTCACAACGGACGCTTGGCACGCCGCCCGAGAACCAGGGCTGTCACCGTCGCGAGACCGGCGGCGATCGACAGGGTGGTCAGTGGATGGAGTGTGGCGCGCGTGTAGGCGCTGGTGCGCATCACGTAAATCGGCGGGTCGCCACGCTCTGCGCCGGCCTGAACCGGGGCGTGCAGGGCACCGGTCGGGTTCCGGGGCGTCTCGGAACGCTTCTGCAGGGCAATGATGGCGGGCGCGAGTTCGTCGTAGGCGCCGGGCACGAACTCCTTGCCCATGACGAACATCTTGCCGGCCCCGCCCACGAAGATGTCCCGCTGCGGATGTACGGCCGCGTGGAGGATGGCGTTGGCGACCTCGGACGGCGGATAGATTGGCGGGGGCAGCGTCGGCTCCCGGTCCATGTAATTGCGCGCCCGGTTCGGCAAGGGCGTGTCAATGGAGGTAGGCTTGACCAGGGTGACCGAGACTGGCGCGCCCTCGGCGATCAACTCCATGCGTAGAGTGTCGGTGAATCCCTTCACGGCATGCTTGGAGGTTGCGTAGAGGCCCTGGAACGGGAAGGCGAGGTCAGAGGCGACGCTTCCGACATTGATCAGGGCTCCGCCGTGCCGGCGCAGGTGCTCAACCGCGACGAGGGAGCCGTTCACCGTACCCCAGAGATTGGTTTGAATCAGGCGCTCATGATCAGCGTAGTCGATCGCGCTCAATGGGCCGTAAACGGTCAGCCCGGCAACGTTGACCCAGGTGTCGAAACCGCCAAAGCTCGCCCGCGCCTCGTCGGCGATCGCCTGCACGTCGTCGCGCCGACCGACATCCGCCGTCACGGCGACGGCGTGACCGCCCTCGGCCTCGATCTCGCTGACCACGCGCGCGAGGACATCGGTGCTGCGGGCCGCCAACACGACTCGGGCGCCCCGCTGGGCGGCCATTCGCGCGGTCGTCAATCCGATGCCGCTAGAGGCCCCGGTGATGACAATAACCTGATCCCGCAGGGCCTTGTGTCTCATGCACCCGCCTCCTCACTAAACCCACCGATCCGCCGGCTGAGGAACATACGCACGAAGCAGCCGGCTGTTGCGCGAAGGAGGCCAGCTTGCGTGCATTTCGCGCAGGCCAGCGTAGCCTGCGCTGGGCTCGTCCTAGAACTTGCGCAGGATGGGACGTGATCCCTCCGGCAGGTCCTTGTCTTGGTAAATCGACACCGTGGCGCGCAGCCACCCACGGGTCTCGAGACCTGCATAGTTGCGCTGAACGATGTCGCGCGTGACGTAGGCCTGAAGGTTCACGGGGCCGAAATTGTAGCCGACGAGCGCGCCCACCGCGACTTGGCCCTGACGTGCGTAGCTCGGATCGTGCGTCGGGAGATCGGTCGATCCGAAAGCGACCGGCCCGACCTCCCACCGGTCGAAATGTTTCGTGGCCGTGAGGTCGAGATTGAGGAAGTCCGGGTAAAAGGTCCCGCTGGACGAGCGCGTGTCGAAGAAGGTGCCATAGAGGAAGTTACCCGTCAGATTCCAGCCGTCGCCGTTGTAGGTGATGGCGAAGCGCTGATGCAGGACCGGGTTCTGGATGACGATCTCCGTGTCGCTCGGGAGATAAGCGCCGAGGAGGTAGCTGAAGTTCACGTCGTGCCCGAGCTTCCAGGCCACCTGCGCGGCCAGCAGCGTCTGGCCGAACCCGCTCTGGTAGGCAGCCCCCCGGGTGCTCGACGCCACGATCGGTTGCAGGACGACGAATTGCAGTCGTCCTCCGACGACCTCCGCCGGGGTCGCCCAGATGAACGACGGCAGGTTGATGTTCGAGTCGGTGGAGCGTGGAGCGAGATCGCGCGAGCCAAAACTCGACGTGTTGATGAAATAGAGGCCCACCGGCAACGGCGCACCCGGCGGTTGCCCCACCGTCTGCCCCGGCTGTGCCGCCGAACCGGCCCTCGCGGAAGGGCTGCCCAACGCGAGGGCCAGGAGGACGGCAATCGGCGCGCCCTGCATTGTCCGGCGAAACCCAGCTGTCTTCATGTCCATGGTCCAAACCAGCCTGTTATCGGCTGGGGTTCATGACATGCCAATCGCGAGGATGGTGTCCTCCTATACGCGCGGCGCACAGTTGCAGTGGTGCCGTCGCCGTCGCGCAACACCCGCCGCCGTCGCCCGACAGCGACCATCGCCGCGGCGTCCATGGCTCACCTCATCGGGGCCGAAATTGCGCCGCGCTCACGGTGGACGGAACCCGATCCTCGGCGGTCTCTTCCCCGTATGGGGCACGAACCTGAGAGGGAAGCATGACTTCGGACAAGGTAGAAACGGATACCCGCGCCATCCCGCCCAGGGCCAAGTCGTTCGTCGAACCGCGGACCAGCAACGATGCCGCCGAGGCCGGCCCGACCTCACCCGGCAGTGTCGAGCCGTCCCGTAATCGGGGGCCGGAGACGGGCGGTTACGACGACCACTCGCCCAACCGGCACCCGACGAATAAGGAAGGCGGGTATGGCGCCGGCTGAAGGCGGTCAACGGGGCATCGTACATCGGCAGGATGCCCCGTGCAGCCTCATTGCATCCGGTCCAACGACCCGCCCTAAGCAGAGGCGTCGGACCGTTGTGTGTGACGGTCAGTCGTCAACTGCGGGAATGGCGAGGGGCGGCGTCTGCTGGTGTTGGACGACCTGCCAGACTTCATGGGAGATCCGGCGATAGGTCGACGTGCAATTGGCTTCGTACGACTCGTCGTCGCGCGATGCCTTCGCATGATAGGCGATGATGATGAGACCCTCCTGGGGACGCGAGATCTGGCCTTTCGTGATCTCAATGCCCGACCAGCGTGGGGTCGCGGCAACCGCCTCGATCGCTTGTGCGCCGCTGAGCACGAAGGGCGGCGTCGGCAAGACCATGAGACACTCGTCGTCGACCAGTTCGCGGTAATGGTTCGCGTCGCCAGTCCATAAGCTCTTCTCGAACGACCAAACGCGATCATCGTCCATGGCAGTCTCCTCCAACTTCAACAGAGTCGAAGGATGACGCCCCTTGTGCGCGGTTCGTTCCCTCCTCCGACGCGGCGGAACCCGCGTCGGAGGAGCCACGGGCCGGGTCGAAAGCACAGGGAGCCATGATGGCGGCGCATTGTGACCGACGGTCAGTCCGAGGCGACGCAGTCTCTATACGGCTCGCGCAGCAGACTCGACCGGCCTGACAGAGCCACTCAGACCCAGCCATCCACCGTAGTGCGATGGTTGATACCGAAAGACGGAGCGTCCGTTAGAACTGGGGAATCAATGGTGCCCAGGGACGATTTGAAATTCCCTAAAGGAATCAGATACGTCCGCCCAAGGTGCGGGAAATTGGGTGCACTTGAATCGGATAGGTAATTTTCGACGCCTCCCGCACCAGTTTGGTGAAATATCTTCCGAAAGGGTGAGTTCATCATCCCCAAATTATCTGCTCAAATCGTGTCCATGGCCGGGAATTTCGCAACCAATCATCGGATAGGAAAAGGTGCGACGAATTATTCTCAAAGTAGAAGTTGCCATGGACATCCCACAATCAGTTCGCAATGTTCTTTTCTGTCATGGAATCATATACGTACTAGTTCTAGGGTTTTCTTGTGGAATGATACTTATAGGGACCAAGGTAGGATTCGGATATTTTGTTATATTGTATATCTTAGTAGCAATAGTCTGCTTTATACTGATGTCTAACGATAATATAAGATATAAACCAATAAAGGCTGCCTCAGATACCTTATGGAATTTCTGGAGCCTATCGGCCATACTTGGAATTATGTACAATGTTCTGCAAGGCGAAAAAGCTGATTTTGCCTCCAGGATGCTGGATTTCGATCCGCGCCTGGCTTCTATTGTCTTGGTAGGAGCGGGAGCAACAGCAGCGGCGAAGCTCGCAGTCTCAGCCTACGAGAGTAGAGTTGAGCTCGGCGCCCTTAAGAAAAGCACTTCGCCTGACAAATCAGCTGAAGCTGCTGGTCCCTGAACCAAAGCAGATAGCCCTAGCCCTGATATCCAAACGAAAAGCCCGCCACGGCTTGCGCCCGGCGGGTTTCGTTCTATCGTCAGACTCGGAGCCTCAGAATCTCCCGCAACCGGGCCTGCCAGGGCTAGCGGTTGCAGTCACAGAGCGTTGAGATTTCCTGCCAGGGACATCCCTTCGCATTCGCACCGTGCCGAATTTAGCCATTCGGTGCGCCCGGTGAAACTATGCCGGGAGTCTCGCCGCTATACAAGACCCGAAAGGGGAAAGCGATGAGGCGGTTCTCTGTGACCGTTCTGAGCCTCCCGGCGCCAGTCCCGTTGGCTGGTTGGACGCCCCCTCCCGTAGGGCGTCCCGGCCCTCAGAAGCCGTTTCACAGGAAGCTCGAAATGTCTGCCCAAATCATTCCGCTTAATCAGCACCACACCGCATCGACCGCTGAGATCAGCGGCCAGCGTCGAGGTCCGGTTTCGCTCGAGGTTTTCTCGGACGGGGTATACCGCGGCATGGTGAGTAAGCGCGGCCAAGTGCTCGCCTATGACGCTCAGTGGAGTCTGATCGGCGAATTCCCGACGCTCGACAGCGCAGCAGCAGCGGTCATCGAACACGCACAATGACAAGCTCGCCTCAACGGCAGCTTAAATTATCGATTGGAGGCGTGGCTCATATCTTGGGGCCGCGCCTCCTTTGTGTGCGTGAAGGCGACAAAGCGTTATGAGCGATCAATCTTCTCCGAAAGAGCGAGCCCGCCGACGTGCACCCGCTGAAACCCGGCCAGCCGATGTGCTGACCTGGAGCGCAGGCGGGAAAATGCGTGAGATTGAGCGCTGGACCGCAAGCGTATTAGGGGACGACGAACTACCATCAGCGGCAAAGTAAGCAGCGTGGGTGCTCAGTTTCGGGTTTTCGAGCGGCGCCGACGCGAGATCCTGGGAAAGGCGTGAGCTCACAGCAGCGCGCTTCGGATTGAACATCAATACATTTCGGCAAAGCCTCCAGTGGCTTGAGCGCCGCGGCCATATCGTCCGTAGGCAAGAGCGTGTTCCGCGTATGAAAATGCAAGTTCAGGTGACACGACCGTCCATTCCGAAGGATGTGGTGGCGCCATACCCCGAGGACGTTCGCCCTGTGGCGACGCCACAGCCCTCCACTGTGGTTACACCATACCCTGGCCCTGTGGCGCAGCCAGAGCCATGTATACTTCCTACTGATCCTTCATGGAATCCATTACCTTCGGAGGGCGTCAAAGACGGGAGGCCTCTGACCGGTAAGGGACGTAAATGTGATTTTTGTTTTCGAGATGCAGAGGGGCACTACAAGGTAGGAGATTTCCACTATTATCTGTGCAGCGACTGCAAATCTGAGGACGAAAGCTCTGAGCATATGGTTTGCGTCGAATTGTTCTGAAGCTGGCCTACTAAATAGGCCTGCCGGGAGCTCGCACCGCTGAGTCAGCACGCATCGCCGAAAGCTGGCAATACCCTCACGAAAATAAATCCTCAGAGGCAAATTCCCTTGTGATACCTGTACGTTCGGGCTGAACGTACGAATAATGGTTTCACGCAAAATGCATTCCGTTGTTTGACCCTCCAGGCAAACACGGCCACGGTACATCTACACCGCGAAATGCGCCTGGAGCGCACCGCACCCCCGACAGCCCTGCACGAAGAGCATCGCCCGGTTGAGCCGCGTGGTGCTTTCGCACGTCTGGAGGCCATCATCGTGCAATTCCTCGATGAGCAAGCCCGCATTCTCCAGGAGCGTGTGAGCCGCCTCCAGCACGCGAACAGCGGTCTGGAGAACCGCATCGAAACTGTCCTGCGCCTGGCAGATGCCGAGACACGGCGTGCAGAGGCCGCCGAGCGAGCGATGCGGGATATGCGCCGCGAGCTTGATGCGATTCGCCTGCGCCTTCGCGAAGGCAAAAAGCTGCACCCCTGATGGCACGCCCTACCTTCCGCCAAC
The DNA here is from genome assembly GCF_059816145.1 of Methylobacterium sp. 001424705. Lineage (NCBI taxonomy): Bacteria > Pseudomonadati > Pseudomonadota > Alphaproteobacteria > Hyphomicrobiales > Methylobacteriaceae > Methylobacterium > Methylobacterium sp. 001424705. Next base: position 55,581 of record NZ_JCBANU010000028.1, read on the forward strand.
GCGGCTACGGCACGGCCTGGGACAAGGCGCGGGCCGGTTTCCTGCGCTCGCACCCAAATTGCGCCTGGTGTGCTGCCGAGGGCAGGCAGGTGAAGGCTGAACACGTGCACCACACCACTCCTCATCGAGGTGATCAGGCGGTGTTCTGGGACAAGAGCAAATGGATTGGCCTCTGCGGCGGGCACCACAATCGAGATGCACAGCAGATCGAGAGGCGCGGCTACCGTGATGCCGTAGGCGCTGACGGCCAACCCCTCGATAAGGCGCATCCCTGGTATCGAGACTGAGAACACCGCCACGCGGCAACCCTGGTGACGCAATCAGCATCTCAGCCTCAAACTCCCCCCAGGGGTAGGGCGGGTCGAAACTCGGAAATCTAATTTCGTTCGGGGCCGGTCATTTCCCGACGCTCAGATTTAATTCGACGCACCGGCCCGCGCAGCGGCCGAAACCCCCTTAAAATCTGGAGTAATTGAATGCCCGCAGCAATTCGCTACGTGGTGACGGCTCACCGTATTTTCGGTGCTGGCGTAATTTCGGATCTCCCTCATCGAATTGCAGCGAGCGGCCGGCTCACCTCCGCCGATGCCAGCACGCCGAGTGCTACTGTGACCGTGCCGGCCGCCGCGGCAGACGAGGAGCTTCGGCTCACCGTGGGAATGGATGAGGCGGATCTCAGCACCCACGCCTATCGCGGTTCGATCCTGGCGGTGGCACGGGCGGGCGCGGTGCCGAACCCGGTAGGCGCGGCTGCGGTCGCAGATGCAGCCCCCCGATTTTCCGTGAACGGTCCGGACGGCCTGGTGCGTGTGGTCGTGGTCCCAAGCTCGAGTTTCGCGATCGTGCAGGGCGACAGCTTCGTATCGGCCGGCGGGACCGTCAGCGCGATCACCCTGCCGACAATCCAATACGAAATAGCGGCGCATCGCATCGTCCGGCCGGGTGTGATCTCCAGCGCACCTCACCGGATGTTCGCGAGCGGTCGCTTCACCCTGGCCGCGGCGCCGCGGGTGATCACGGTCGGCCAGCCGAACGCCGATGAGCAATTGCGCCTGTTCGTCGGACTCGACACCTCGAATGGGGACAACACGACGCGATACGATCGCGGGTTCTTCGCACTCGGCGAGCCAGGAACGCCGGCTGATGTGACAGGTGCAGAGCAGGCCGTCGAGACGCGGCCGCGCCTCTGGGTCGCCGGCTGGAAGGATGCAGTCCTCTCCCGCATGATCGTGCGCGCAGGTTCGTCCTTCGCTGTCGCCGCGACCGGCCGCGCGTGACGAATGGGCCTTCGCGGGAAGGGCGCCAAGCCACGTCGAATTCTGACGGAGGCAGAAGCCAAACAGCGCGCCCGTAAGCGCCCTTGGGAGCGTGCGGGCCTCAGCCGATCCGCGCGCGTCATCAAGTTCATCGAGGGCTTGAAGATCATGTCCGGCAAGTTCGCAGGAAAGCCATTTCGGCTCCGGTCATGGCAGAAAGATTTTTTACAAAAAGTCTATGCCGTCGACAGCAAGGGGCACCGGCTGATCAGGACAGCAGTGCTTTCGATGGGCCGTAAGAACGGCAAAACCCAACTCGCCGCAGCCATCGCCCTTTGCCACTTGGTCGGACCCGAGCGCGAGGCCCGATCCGAAGTCTATTCCTGTGCCAACGATACCGAGCAGGCGGGCAAGCTGTTCGATGAGATGTGGGCGATGATCCGCACGGACGACAGGCTTGATGGCGAAACGAACATCATCAGCTTCAAAAAAGAAATCGAGCACTTCCCTACTGGAGGAAGGTACCGAGCCGTTTCAGCCGACGACAAAACTAAGCTCGGCCTCAATCCCTCGTGCGTGATCTACGATGAGCTTGGTGCGGCAAAAAACCGAAAGCTGTTCGACGCATTCGACACGGCCATGGGCGGCCGAGAGGAGCCGCTGTTCCTAATCATCAGCACACAGGCCGACAGCGACTTCGCGCCTATGTCCGAACAGATCGATTACGGCCTTCAGGTGCAGGCCGGGATCATCAACGATCCAAGTTTCCACCTCACCCTCTTCACGGCGCCGATCGAACTCGACCCGTTCTCGCCGGCCGCGTGGAAGGCCGCCAACCCGGCCCTCGGTGATTTCCGATCCCTGTCGGATGTGGAGCGCCAATCGGGCAAAGCACAGTTGATGCGCAGCGCGCGCCCCGCTTTCGAGAACCTCATCCTCAACCGTCGCACCGCGGCCGAGGTGCGGTTCCTCAGCATGGCGGAGTGGAAGGACAACGGCGACCCCGCGACGCCGCTGGAGACCCTGGAAGGCAAGCCGTATTTCCTGGCGCTCGACCTGTCCGCGACCCGCGATCTCACGGGCGTGGTCGGGATCTGGGGAGACGAAGCAACCGGCTTCGACGTGCACGCCTGGGGGTTCTTGCCAGGCGAAGGGCTTGCCGATCGGGCCGTGGGCGACCGCGTTCCTTACGTCGATTGGCGGGACCGAGATCTGATCATCGCGCCATCCGGTACCACGATCAACGATCCAGCGATCATCGCGGAGTTTCTTGCCGGGCTGTTCACGCGCTTCAAGGTCCGAGGCCTCGCCTACGACCGATTCAAGATGACCGCCATCTAGGCGGAATTCGACAAGCTCGGCGTGTCCGTGTCGCGGGTGAAGAATCCTGCGGACGATGATGCTTTCGCCGAGTGCGAGCGGACCGGCGCGGTGCCGATCGTCGACTGGGGCCAAGGCTACGTCTCGATGGCCCCGGCGGTGGATGCGCTGGAGAAAGCCATCGCCATGCGCAGGCTCCGGCACGGCAACACGCCCGTGCTGACGTGGAACGCCAGCAACGCCGTCACGACGAAGGACAGCGCCGGCAATCGGAAGCTCGACAAAGACAAGTCGCGGCAGCGCATCGACTTGATCGTCTGTCTGGCGATGGCCCTCGGCTTAGAGAAAGCACGATCCATGACAGTCAAACCGCCGCCTGATCTCTCCGCGTTCCTCTCTAATCCGGTGTGGGCATAATGGGTTTGCTATCCTTCCTCGGCCGCACGCTCACACTCCGGGACCGGAATTTCTGGTCCGTTTTTGGGGGCTACGAGTCCTGGACCGGCAAGGCGGTCACGCCGGACAGCGTGTTGCAGATCGCAACCGCCCTCGCCTGCATCCGCCTCACCGCGACGACGGTTTCGACCCTCCCGCTGCACGTCTACCGCGAGCGCTCCGATGGCACCCGGGAGCGCATCCCGGATCACCCGATGGCGGTGGTGCTGCGGCAGTCTCCGAACGCTGATCAGACGCCGGCCGAGTTCCTCGAGGGCATGGTCGCGTGCTCCATGCTGTTCGGCAACGCCTTCGCGCTGAAGACCCGATCCGTGGGCCAGGTGCGAGCGCTGACGATGTTGCGGCCGGACCTGATGACGGTTCGGCGCGATCCCAACACCTTCGCGCTGATCTACGATTACGCCGACCCGCGCGGCCGTGAGATCTACTCCGCCGACGACGTGTGGCACCTCAAAGCATTCGGGCTCGGCGGCGACCTGGGCCTCTCGGCGGTGCAGTACGGCCGCCAAGCGTTCGGCCTTGCCATGGCAACGGACGAAGCGGCGGCCCGCACCTTCGCCAATGGCATCCGCCCCGGCGGGTTCTTCAAATCCGAGTCCGTGCTCACCGATCCGCAGCGAGAGCAGGCCCGCAAGGCGCTCATCGAGCCCATGCAGGGCACCGAGAACATCGGGCGCATCGGCATCCTCGAGGGCAATTTCTCCTGGCAGTCGATCACCATGCCGCTGAAGGACGCTGAGCTTCTGGCGTCGCGCGGCCTGCACATCCAGGAAATTTGCCGCCTGATGGGCAACATCCCTTCGGTGCTGGTCGGGCACACGGGCGAGGGTGTGACGGCCTGGGGCTCCGGGATCGAATCTTTGATCCGGGCGTGGCTGACGACGGGCCTGGGCCCGCTCCTATCGCGCATCGAGCAGAGCGCCACTCGTGCCTTGGTGGTGCCGGCCGACCGCGGGCGGGTGTGGTGCGAGTTTGCCCGCGACGGCCTCCTCCAGGTCGACAGCGAGGCCCGGGCCAAGCTCTACGCCTCCGCCGCTCAGAACGGTTGGCTTTCCCGCAACGAGATCCGCGCGCTGGAGAACCTGCCCATGGTCGATGGCGGCGACGTGCTCACCGCTCAATCCAACCTCCTCCCGCTCGACCGGCTCGGGATCATCGTCACCCCAACCCGGGAGGAAGTCGTCCCGCAGGAGACGCGCCAATGAACGTCAAACGCCGTGCCTTCCCCCTCGCGATTGAGGCCGCCCCAGACAGCGAGGGCCGGTTCTCGGGCCACGTCTCGGTGTTCGGGACGCCGGACAGCTATCGCGAGGTGGTGGCCCCGGGTGCCTTCGCCGCGAGCCTCGCCGCCACCAAGGCCGCAGGGCGCACCGTCCCGGTGTGCTGGCAGCATAGGATGGATGAGCCGATCGGGGCTTGGACCCGGCTGGAGGAGGACGAAAAGGGCCTCTACGGCGAGGGCACCCTTTGGCTGGATGTGGCGCCCTACGCGCGGATCGCACAGCGCGGCATGGTCGCCGGCTGCATCTCAGGCCTGTCTATTGGCTACTTCGTGACTGCGGACAGCTTCAACGAAGCGGAGCGAATCCGCACGCTTACCGGTATCGAGCTCGTGGAAGCGAGCATCGTCACAGATCCTGCGCACGCCGACGCACGCATTGACGTCGTCAAGGCGAAGCTCGCCGCGGGCGAGCGCATCACCGATCGAGAGTTCGAATCCGTCCTTCGGGAGAAAGTCGGGTTCTCGCGCTCGGAAGCCGCGGACATCGCCGCCCACGGCTTCAAGGCCTGGAACCGCCGGGAGGCGGGCCAGCCAAAGGCGGACACCAGCGCCGTTGCGCGCCTCATCGAGGCCGCCGGCTCCTACCGACTCCCCCAGATCTGAAGGACTGACAATGAACGCGCACGTTAAAATGATTCCGCACCGGGATTTTCGCACGAAGGATGCCGGCGGCCGCTCCGGCGAGGACGACGACTTCGCAGCCCTGGCTAAGCAACTGGAGACCCGTAACCGCGAGTTCGGCGAGTTTGCCGAAAAGGCGGCCGCGGAGACCAAGAAGCACGGCGAGGCCCTGGCCGAGACTAAGAGCGCGCTTGAAAAGGCCCGGAAAGACATCGAGGATCTCGCAGCGCGCGTACTCGAGGCCGAGCAGAAAGGTGCCCGCCGGCCCGGTGGCGAACCCGAGGTGAAGAGCCTGGGCCAGCGCGTCACGAACTCCCCCGAGTTCAAGAGCTTCGTGGCCAACGGCGGCCGCGGCTCGAACCGAATCGAGGTTAAGATGATCACCTCGGCGCCGACCTCGGCGGGATCGATGATCGCGCCGGATCGCCAGCCCGATCCGATCATGCTCCCGCACCGGCCCATGACGGTGCGCCAGCTTCTCCAGCCCGGGCGCACCGCCGGCAACCTCATCTATTTCGTGCGGCAGACCGGCTTCGTGAATAACGCGGCGCCGGTGGCGGAAGGAGCGCAGAAGCCCGAGTCCGACATCACCTTCCTGCCCGACACCGCCAAGGTGGTCACGATCGCCCACTGGATCCCGGTGTCCCGTCAGGCCTTCGATGACGTGCCCGGCCTGGAGAGCATGGTCGACGGCGAGCTTCGCTACGGGCTTGATTACGTCGAGGAACAGCAGCTCCTGTTCGGCGATGGGACGGGCGAGAACCTCAAGGGCCTCGCCACTCAGGCGACTCCCTTCGCGGCGCCGTTCGCCATCGTGGCGCCGACGAAGCTCGACATCCTGTTGCAGGCCATCGCACAGGCCGAGTTCGCGCTCCTGCCGGCCACGGGCATGATTCTCAACACCTTGGATTGGGCCGAGATCGTCTCCTACAAAGTCGCCGACGGGCATTACCTCGGGAACGGGCCGTTCGGCTCTTTCCAGGGCCGCACCATCTGGGATCTGCCCCTGGCCGTCACCCCGGCCATGCCGCGCGGCAAGTTCCTGGTGGGCTCGCTCGGCACCTCGGCGCAGATCTTCGATCGCATGGATGCCGAGGTGGTGGTGTCCTCCGAGGACCGAGACAACTTCATCAAGAACACCCTGACGGTCCGCGCCGAGAAGCGCTTGGCCCTCGCGGTGAAGCGCCCGGCCGGCATCATCTACGGCACGTTCCCGACGCCCTCGGGCTCCTAATCCTCACCCTCATCGTCACCCTGAAGGCCCGGCCGCGTGTCGGGCCTTTTCAATTGGAGGAGGCGAGATGCCCCGCGTTCAAGTTCTCCGGCCATTTGCCAACGGCCATCACGACAACATCGTGCACCCCGGCGACGTCATCACCATTTCCGAGGATCGGCGGAAGGATCTTGGCGACTTGGTCGCGGATCTCCCGACCGGTTTGAAATTCGTGCCCGTGCCCGACAACAAGATGGCTCCGGCGCCCGCGAATAAGGCTGAGCCCACGCCGATCCCCGAGCCTGCGAAGCGCCGGCCCGGCCGCCCGCCGGGCGCGAAGTCGGGGGCACGCTGAGATGGCCCTCAAGATCATCACGCCGCCCGCGACCGACGCTCTGCCCGTCACGCTGGAGGAGGCGAAGGATCACCTGCGCGTCGAGGGTGACGCCTCGAATGCGCTGATCACCCGGCAGATCCGTGCCGTGACGGATTGGCTGTCCGGGCGGAATGGCTGGCTCGGCCGATCCCTCATCCGCCAGACGCTCGCCCTGACGGTACCCCTGCCCGTCCTCATGGGCTTCACCGGGCCGGAAGTCTCCAGGGAGGGCGCCTGCGGCATCACCCTGCCGCGGCCGCCGGTGATCACCGTCAAGAGCGTCGAGGTGATTGACGCCGCCGGCTCGCCCGTCGTGGTCCCAACCGCCGGCTTCACCACCTATGACGGCGACGACGATCTCACCCATCTCGTCTTCCTGCCGGACTACCGGTGGCCGGTGATCGCCGCCGGGCCCGCGTTCCTGCGCGTGACGTATGACGCGGGATACGGCCCGAAGAGCACGGACGTGGATGAGGGCCTGCGCCACGCCATCCTCATGGCGGTGGCCCGCCTGCACGAGGCGCGCGGCGACCCCTTCAGCACCTCGCTTCAGGACGATCCGGTGATGCAGCGCATGTTCGCGCCGTACCGGGTCTGGAGCCGGGTGTGATGAAGGTCGGGGCGCTCGACCGGCGCATCATCCTCCAGACCGTCACAACCTCCCGGGATCCGAAAACCAACGCGAAGATCGAGGCGCTGAATCCCCTGGCCGAGGTGTGGGCCAATCGCCGCGACACCTCGAGCCGCGAGTTCTTCGCGGGCGGCGCCACCAACACCGAGCAGCTTGCAGTGTTCACGATCCGCTGGCGCGCCGGGATCACGCCCGCTCTGCGCCTGACCCACGCCGGTCAGAAATTCCAAATTACCGGCGTCTCGGAAATCGGCCGCCGTGAATTCCTCGCCCTCCAATGCAAGGCGGTCAATTCCAATGCAGCCTAAACCGGTCTCCCACGTCGATGCGAAGTTCGGTGGCCGGCGGCTCCGCTTCGAACTTCCTCGGCGGCACGACGTGATCACCAATCTTGAAAAAGAACTCGGTTCGATCTCCGCGGCCTGGGGCCGGTTCAGAACCGGAGATTGGACGGTGGGTGATGTCGTGGCGATCCTGGCCGCCGCCCATCCTCCGGTGCCTGCGCCCCTGATGGAGCCCGCTCTATCCCATCGGCTCGCAACACGGCCGGGGGCAGCGCCGGAATTGCCCACCACGCGCCCTATGTCGGCGCACGGGATCTGGCCGGTGATCAGCCGCCGTGCCCTGGCGACCTATGCTCCACTGGCCGCCGCAATCCTGACTGCCGCGTTCATCGGCCTGCCAGCGAAAGCCGCGGTCTTTGATGAGGATGCCACCCTGACCGAAGAGTAGGAGCCTGCGGCATGATCTCGGCGAAAGTGACCGGCCTCCTCAGTCTCGCCGGCCAATTCTCGAATATCGTCAAGGTCGCCAAGGCCGCGACCGCTGCGAGCTCGAGGAAGATCGCCGATGAGATGGTGGAGGACATGCGGAGCCGGGTGCCCGTCGAGTCCGGAAACCTGCGGGACAGCATCCGCGCGGAGTCGAACGACGACGGCACGGTGACCGTGCGGGCCGGGGGCACCGAACTGACGACGCGCCCCACGTCGAGCGGCATCACCGATGAGGCGGTGCTTGTGGAGCACGGCACCCTGCACACCCCTGCCCATCCATTTTTCTGGCCCGTGGTCGATGCCGCCCGCGAGCGCTTCGGAGAAGACGTGATCGGCGCCGTAAACGACGAAGTGGGGAATTCCTGATGTCCGGTTTTGCTATCGAGATCGGCGGGAACACGCGACCGCTGGAAAATAGCCTGAAGGCCGCGCTTGGCATCGCGTCGCAGACCGCGGCGTCGATCGGGGCACGCTATGCTGCGGCCGCGACCGGGATCGACAAGGCGTTCGCGGCCACGGCCCGCAACGTCGGACTCAGCTTCGGCAGGCAGATGGCGGCCGCCATCTCACCGGCCGCGATGGGGCTTGCCGCCGGTGTCGCCGGGTTCGTGGCGCTCAAGGTCGCGGTGGATGCCGTCGGCGACGCCGCAAAGGCTGCGCAGGAGCGCCTGGCCGAGTTGGTGAAGATCGCCGCGGATGCCCGCGGGGCCGGTGTGGGAACGACGTTCCTGCAATCCCTCACGGGTCAGGCAAAGGCGCTCGGGACGGAAGTCGGCGCCCTCACGGCGATGCTCGACAAGGCGCGCGAGGCGTCCACGGTCACCATCGGCCAGGGTGACGGCAAGGCCTCCAGCCCGATCCTGGACCGGCTCCAGCAGAACGTGAAGGCGGGAAACCTCGGTGCGGTGGACCTCGACCGCTTCACGAACGCGGACAGCCAGGAAGCCCGGATCAAGGCCATCCTCGACCTGATGGACCAACTGCGGGCCAAGGGCGCCAACCTGGCGGCGTTCGATCTGGCGCGGACCATGTTCGGGGACGAGTTCGAGACCAAGCTTCGGACGGGTGTCGACATGGTCGGGGCCATGCGTCGAGCCCTCGACGGACTCGCGGCCGGTGATCAGGGTCGAATCATCCCGCCCGAGGAGATCCAGCGGGCGGAGAATCTGAACCGTCGCCTGGAGGAGGCACAGCGCACGCTGGAGAGCGGCCTTGCTCCGATTCAGCGCGATATCGCGTTCTGGCAGCAGCAGCAGCTTGCCGGCTGGGTCGACATCAAAGAGCAGATCGCGGGCGCGGCCGCCGTTGCGGGCCGGCTCTACGAATGGGTGTCCGGCATCGGGAAGGTACTAAGCAGCCTCGGCAACTCCAACGTGTTCGCCACCCTGCGCGATTACATGGACAAGGCTGTGCTGATCGATAAGGGCGAGCAGTCGCGCATCGAGCGCATGTTGAACGGCGGCCTCGAGGCGACGGACAAGCCTGCGGTGCCGAAGGACGCGAGCGCCGGCGGGCCGCTCCAGATCGCAGTGAAGCCGAAGGCCGACACCTCCCGGTCCCTGCCCTCTCTGAGCGCCCCGAAGGCCAAGGCGCCGACGAGTTCAGAAATCAGCGCGATCGAGACTTTCGTGGGAAGCCTGGAGAAATCCGCGGCTGCGCTGAAGGCGGAGGCCGACGCCTACGGCAAGAGCGCCGTCGAGCGCCGCATCTCCATCGAGCTCGCAAAGGCGGAGGAGATCGCCAAACAGAATGGCACGAAACTCACCGACGAGCAGACCAAGCGGATCCGCGAGGCATCGACCGCCTTGGCAGAGCAGCGCGAGAAGCTGGACGATCTGCGCGAGGGCCAGGAGAATCTGCGCTCCGGCGCCCGGGAGGTGTTCGGTGGCTTCTACAACGACATTAAGAACGGCGCGTCGGCCCTCGACATCCTGAACAATGCCCTGGGGCGTGTGCTCGACCGGCTGGCGGACAATTCCATCAACGCGCTGGTCGACAGCCTGTTTGGAAAGAGCGGGGGGACCGGCGCCCTCTCCAGCCTGTTCGGCGGCGGTGGCGGAATCGGGGAGAGCGTCAAGGGCCTGAACCTCGGAAGCCTGTTCGGCCTCACCACCCTGCCGACCTTCGCGGCCGGCGTCTCGGCGCTCGGGATCATCGACGGGCCCGGGACCGGCACCTCCGACAGCATCTTGGCGCGGGTGTCGAAGGGCGAAAGCATCGTCAAGGCGAGCGCCACGGCCAAGCACCGCCCCCTGATCGAGGCCATGAACGCGGATCAGATTCCGGCATTCGCCAAGGGCGGCATCGCGGCGGCCGGCGCCGGTGTCTCGATGGCTGCGATGATGGCGGCCTCGACGGCTTCGATGCAGGCCACGGCCGCTGGCAACGCTGCGACGCTCCCGCCGATCGGCGTCACGATCAACGAGGCGCCCGGCGGCGACAAGGTGGGCAACGTCCGCCAGGAGCGCCGGCCTGACGGAAGCCTTGAGGTAGTCGCCGACATGGTGGAGCGCCGGATGGGCGGCCGTGTCGCTAGAAACCGCGGTGCTCTGGCCGATGGCATCGGTGCTCGCGGCACTCTCAGGGGCGCCTGATGATCATCTCGCAGGTAAATGCAGGGGGGCAAGCAGTTGCCGCCCCGATTGAGCTCGGCACCAAAGGCCTGCGCCTGCCGCAGGTGATCAATCGCCACGTCGACCGGTCGCGCCCCTTCATGGTGGCGATCCGGCGCCGACAGGATTTTGATCGCCCCCTGAACGAATTATGGGTGGCCCGCGGCTGGAAGGTGGCGCCGGTCCGCGATGAGGCCGACCGGATCGTAACACCCGGTGTGCCGAAGGCATGGCCGCGCCGGTACCTGCCGAGGGAATGCGAAGTTCTCATCGTCTACCTGCCCCTCGGGGGTGGCGGAGCGTCGGGAGGCTCCAGGGGCAAAAGTCCTCTCGCCGTAGTCGCCGGCATCGCGGGTTTGGCCCTTGCTGCCTTCGCCGGACCGCTCGGGGGCTTGGTCGCCGCGGCATTGCCAGGGGCGCTCGCGGGATCCGCTGCCGCGGCGCTTGTGGCTCAAGGGGCCTTCGTCATCGGCGCGACGCCCCTCGTTGGCGCCTGCAAGCTTCACTCCAGGAGGAGAAAACACCATGTCAGCAATTAACGTGTTCCCGAACAGAGACGTGGTGCACATCGCGACCGATGGCCAAGTCTATAACAATTTCGGCGACGGTTTCGCAGCGATGCAAAAAGTCGCCATTCTCGGCCATTTGCCAGCCGTCATCACGGCCCGAGGATCCTGCACTCTCATCGAGATGGCAGGTTCAAGAGCATCTCTGGAATTCAAATCGTTCGATGTCCTCGTCGAGCGAATTGGAGACTTCTGCAAGGCGGTCCACCTCTCCTGCCTCGCCTACATGGAGGCGATAGGCGCCCCGGTGCACTACCCACGGTCGGAGTTCGTCATCGCAGGATGGTCGGAACGGCGTGGCAGGCTGGAGACGTATTACGTCCCAAGCCACTCCTCGAATGACGTTGAGGCTTGGGAATACAGGATCCACCTGGAGGATGAGTATCTGACGTCTCCCGATGATGGCACCATCGATCTCGCCGCCATGGAGGATAGCATCGGGAATCTGTCCATGAATCCCGTCTCCGCGGCGGTGATCCTCGTGGAGAAGCAACGAGCATTGAAGCTCAAGGATTTCAAGGATCCTCCTGTCGGTGCGTTCATCCAGCTTACCAGCATCAGCCGGGACGGCATCAGCACGCGCATCGTGAGGCGCTGGCCGGCCGAGGCCGTAGCGTGACCTCCGCCACCGTCCTCACCGTCCGCGCGCTCCTGGCATCTCCGGCCGTGGGCGCAATCGTGGGCGACCGCATAGAGCCGGAGTGGACGCCGGACAGCGAGCTTCCCCGCATCGTCGTGCGCCAGGCGACCGGCCGGCAGCACTACGGCGCGGGCGGCCCGCTACCGGCGCGGTACGCGACCCTCAACATCCTGTGCGCAGCCGCTTCATACCTCGAGGCGGATCGCCTTGCTGATACCGTGATCGCTGCACTGAAGGGCCTTCGACATGCTGGTAGCGGCGAGGAGCGAATCACCCTCCTCCAGGACGGTGCTGACACCGGCACTCACGACCCCGACGCCGGGGCGTTTCTCCGCATCATCGGGTACAGGGCGACCATCACAGGGTGATACGATGCGCTGGCCCCTGCTTCGCAAGACGTTCAATCTCACCGGACTTGCCGAGATTTCCGAAGTCGACAAGGCCACGATTCAGAGATGGCAGATCCGCGGCTGCATCCCGGTTGTAGCGGTCGGACGCGGTACCGACAGGAGTTACAGCCTGTCGGACGCCCTGCACGTCGCAGTCATTGCCGAGATGGCGACAGTGGGCCTAACGATCACCGGCAATGGCGCGATGCTGTCAAGTGCAATCGTTAGATACATTGAAATGCACTTTCGAGCGGATCGAAATCTCGATGATCTCGGACCCCTCGCGCTCGTTCCGATACGCGGGCAAAATGATTGGGAGATGGAGCCTCGCATTGACCGAGTCACCCGCGAGACGTGCATCATCCTTGGTATCTCGGCAGTCGTAGAAGGCGTGCTTCGACGGTACAATGCTTGTTGATTATGCGTCAGGTCTTCGGGGAAAAGGCCTTGATTGCTTGAGAAAGGCGTGAACGCCTTTCATTGTCTTCGAATTTACGTCGATCTTCCTCAAGTATTATAATGATTGACTCGTACATGATAGGATAAAAAGAGAGGCATTCAGCCTCAGAAAGCTCATGAATGCCAACACTCAGTATCTGATAGATTTCCTTGTTCTCTATCAAAAACCTAGGAAGGTGCTCTCTGAGCGTATCAATTTTTTCACCCATCCGCTTTCTTCCGAAATCCGGGTCTTGAATTCCAGAAGTTTCAAACCTTTTATAGATTAGCCTCTCAAATACTCTCCGCATATAGACAAAAGAACCAACTCCCACTCCATGAGCAGCAAGACCTATCGCTTTGCTAAGCTCATTTCTATCCTGCCCCTTAAGAATGGATCTGTACTCACGCGCCGCATCATGCGCTATGTCAGCAAGAGAGGGCTCCTGACCAATCTTCAAAACCTTTGAACTTGCTTTCCGCAGATATAAAGTGATTTGATGGTATGGATTCCGAGCACATACCCAAATCGATGTACAGACTCGATCTCCGACATAGGCGAGCGATGAATATTGCTGTCCAGAATTTTGGGCTCTTCTAAAGGTAGATCTATCATTGCAGTAACAGCAGTGCCCATCGGCTGTCCCGGGCTGCTGGAACAATGGGAAAGCGCTCCCATCAATGAGCGAATAACTTGCGTATAGAGGCGCGTCAAAAATAAACTCTGCTAAGCCCGGAAACTCAGGAGATGCTTCCTCTGCAGGTTCCGCAGCGGGGATCAAGCTATCCGACAACGATAACTCCAAGTCGTTCTATATGAGCGGGTTTGAGGCGACACCGCTCGAGAGGCTGTTGAAGCGAGCACTTAGCTCAGGTCCAGCCTTCAGACCATCCTAATCCGCACCATTCGCTCCCTGTAGCTATCGGAGGTTCTACGAATGCCGCGTAGGGCTGCAAGCGTGACTCAAGCCGACATCGCACGTGCGATTCGGGCTTTGCAGGCCGCGGGACTCTCTGTGCACTGTGTTGTCGTTCGGCAGGACGGCATCGCCTTGGAGACACTTCCTAGGCCGGAAGGGCACCGTGAGGCCGCTAAGGCTACGGAAGTTGCCAATGAGGATCGGGTGGTGCCTTTATGACTACCGACATGCCTCGCCGTCGACCGCCTCATCTCGTCCGCGAAACCACGCGCCATGATCGCGTCGTTTGGTACGTCCGCCGCGGCCAAGGCAAACGCATACGGATGAACGAGCCTTACGGCTCCGAGGCGTTCTGGCGGGAATACCGGCTTGCAGTAGAGGGGGCGCCGGTTGAGGCGAAGGGGCCTGAGACAGGATCGCTCGCCTGGCTCATAGCGAGATGCGTCGCGAGCGCTGAGTGGTCTGATCTCAGCGCGGCCACGCGGAAGCAGCGCCATGCAGTCTACCGGGTAATCGAACAAAAATCCGGTTCAGAGCCCGCAAGGTCCATCAACCGCGCATCAATCCTGGCAGGGCGCGATGCCCGCCGAGACAAGCCTCACGCCGCCAACACCTTCCTGAAGGCGATGCGAGGCCTCTTCGGGTGGGCGGTGGATCGTGATCACGTCAAGGTCAATCCGACCGAAGGCGTGAAGCTCCTGACGGGCGAAAACAACGACATCGGCTTCCATAGCTGGACGGAGGATGAGCTCGCTCGGTTCGAGGCGCGATGGCCGCTCGGCACACGGCAACGGCTCGCCTTCGACATCCTGCTCTATACCGGCCTACGGCGCGGGGACGCGGTAAGGCTCGGACGGCAGCATCTCCGGAATGGCGAGATCTCGATCCGAACGGAAAAGACGGGCGCCGTGGTGACGTTACCGATTCGGCAGGCCCTTGCTGATTCGATCGCGGCGACACCGACGGGCGATCTCGCCTTCATCATCAGCGAGCACGGAAGGGCCTTCACAAAAGAATCGTTTGGAAATTGGTTCAGGACCGTTTGTCGCGATGCCGGGATGCCAGGATCCGCCCACGGCCTTCGGAAGGCTGGAGCCCGCCGATATGCGGAAGCAGGAGCCACCGAGGCGCAACTAAATGCGCTGTACGGATGGACGCCTGGGAGCCGGGAAAGCGCAGTCTACACACGGACCGCGGACAACGCTCGCTTGGCCCGGCAGGCACCGATTTATCCCGCACCATCGACCCAGGTGCGGGAGGAATATCGGAAAGCTAAGTGATTGCTTGAGCTTAGAAATTAGATGGTGCCCAGGGACGGAATCGAACCGCCGACACTGCGATTTTCAGTCGCATGCTCTACCAACTGAGCTACCTGGGCCTCAGCCGGTTCGCGTAAGCGGCACCGGCTGGAGCGGGGGTATAGGGGGTGGATTGCAGCCTGTCCAGCCTCGATTGGAAGAGATTTTGACGGGCGCTTTTCGCGCCGGAGCGACGATCTTCAGGCGGTCTGATCCGGGCGCGGCTCGACGCCATCGGCGTCCTCGTCCTCATCCTCTGCGGTGGGGATGGCGTAGCGGTCAGTAAGCCAACGGCCGAGGTCGATATCGGCACAGCGGGCGGAGCAGAACGGAACGTAGGCAGGCTCGGACGCCTTCTTGCAGATCGGACACAGGTCGAGCTGCGTGGGTCCAGAGCGTCTGCGGCCAGGGTTCGGATCGCTCATGCGGGACCTCCCCAGGCACTGCGGACTGGAAAGCCCTCCCCATCCAGGAGACTGACTGTTTCGTAGAGCGGCAACCCGACCACCGCGCTGTACGATCCCACGAGCTTGACCACGAAGGCCCCGGCCAGACCCTGAATAGCGTAGCCTCCGGCCTTGCCGCGCCACTCGTTGGAAGCGAGGTAAGCCTCGATGTCGCGGGAGGACAGTCGCTTGAAGCGCACCCGGGTCTCGACCACCCGCTCACGCCGGACATCTTGGGGCGTGAGGAGGCAGACGGCCGTGTAGACCCGGTGCTGGCGCCCGGAGAGCAGCCGCAGGCAATCGGCCGCCTCACCCGGCAGCTCGGCCTTGGGGAGCACCCGACGCCCCACTGCCACGACCGTATCCGCCGCAACGAGGAAGGCCTCGCGCATGTCATCCCGCCGCCGCGCTGCAGCCCCGGCGGCCGCGAGTTTTTCGCGCGCAAGGCGTCGGGCGAGCTCGCGCGGCGTCTCCGATTTGCGTGGCGTCTCATCGATATCGGATGCCAGTAGGGCATCGGGGTCGATGCCGACCTGCTGCAGGAGTGCGAGGCGCCGGGGTGAGGCCGACGCTAGAATAAGTCGGGCGTTCCGGCTCGGGCCTGGAGTTTCGTCGATCGTCGTCACGTGCTGGCCGTCATGCGCAGGGTTGGCATCCTGTATGGGGGACGTATGGAGAACGTTCGGCCGATGCTACGCCGCGACGGGCGCGCGGGCGGCCAAGCCGGGAAGGTAGTCGGAACCTAGCGGAAACCCCTAGCCTTGTGAACGTACGCCTGGGTGTCCCTGGCGCCGCCGACCCGTGGACAACGGATGTAGGTCTGATATGGTCTCGCTCGTGGCCCTGGCGGCTACCGTCGCGGCCTCCTCTCCGCGTCGTGCGGGCGTAGTTCAGTGGTAGAACGTCAGCTTCCCAAGCTGAATGTCGTCGGTTCGATCCCGATCGCCCGCTCCAACTAACTCGTTGAAGCATCAGCAGTTCTAACCCTCTACCGCTGATCTCGCGTTCCCCACGTTCCTGGTCTGCCCCCATTCGGTGGCCCAGGTTCGAAGTTAGTGCATCGTCGGTCGCGTGACGATGGCGAGTTGTGCGAGCGGCGCTGAGCTGCTCGGTTCCGTTGGCCACATGACGGCCTCCGGTGCAGGCGGGTGGTAGCCGAGCGACGAGTGCGGTCGGATGCTGTTGTCGTGCCGCCGCCATTGCTCGACCACGACGCTGGCTTCCTTCAGGGTATAGAACACCTCGCAGTCGAGAAGTTCATCGCGCAGCTTCGCGTTGAAGCTCTCGCAATACCCGTTCTCCCACGGACTGCCCGGTTCGATGTAGGCGGTCGTCGATCCCACCGCCGCGATCCAGTCCTGTACGGCCTTGGCGATGAACTCCGGCCCGTTGTCCAAGCGGATATGACCGGGCACGCCGCGCAAACTGAACAGATCCGAGAGCACGTCGATCACGTCCAGCGCCTTGAGCTTACGGGCGACCCGGATGGCCAGGCACTCGCGGGTGAACTCATCGATGACGTTCAGCATCCGGTACTTGCGCCCATTGTGCGTCCGGCGCTCGACGAAGTCGTAGGACCAGACGTGGTCAGGCCGCTCGGGCCGTAGTCGCAGGCAGGAGCCGTCGTTGAGCCAAAGGCGTGCCCGCTTTGGTTGGCGAGCCGGGACGTTGAGCCCTTCACGGCGCCAGATCCGTTCGACCCGCTTCACGTTCACCGTCCAGCCGTCACGCCGGAGCAAGGCCGTAATCCGACGGTAGCCGTAGCGCCCGTACTGGACGGCCAATGCGATGATCGCGGCCGTCAGAGCAGCTTCGTCCTCGACCACCACGGCGGTCTTGCGTTGCGTCGAACGATGCTGCCCCAGGACGCGGCAGGCGAAACGTTCGGACACACCGTGCTCGGCAACGACGTAAGCGACACAAGCCCGGCGGCGCGCGGGGCTCAGATGGGGTATTCGGGGTGCGTCGCGCGGTGGAAGCGGCATGATGGTGCTCTGAACCAACCTCGGAGCCCTGCCATGGA
>NZ_JCBANU010000029.1:0-60309 GCF_059816145.1 Methylobacterium sp. 001424705
CTCCCCTTCGATGCCCTCCCCTTCGATGCCCTCCCCGTCGATGTCGGACCCCTCGGCGCCGCCGCTGCCCAGCGCGGCGAGCGCGGCCCTGACCCTCACGGCGGTGTTCGCGGGCGGCGACAAGCCCCTGCGCTCCGGCCTCGCCTGGCGCATCTACGAGGACCGCACCGACGGCACGAAGCCCGGCATCGTCGCCCGCTCCGAGGCGGCCGAGCCGAGTTTCACCCTGCCGCCGGGCGCTTACGTCGCCACCGTGACCTACGGCTTCGCCAGCGCCGCGCGCCGGGTCGTCATGGCGGGCCAGCCGGCCGCCGAGCAGCTCAAGGTCAGCGCCGGGGCGCTCAAGCTCTCGGGCGCCATCGGCGACGTGAAGCTCGGCGCCGACCAGCTCGCCTTCTCGGTCTTCGTGCCGATCGGGACGAACTCCGAGGGGCGCCTCGTGCGCAGCGGCGTCAAGGCGGGCGAGCTCCTGCGCCTGCCCGAGGGCACCTACCACGTGGTCTCGACCTATGGCGGCTCGAACGCGATCCAGCGCGCCGACCTTAAGGTGGAGAACGGCAAGGTCACGGACGCCACCCTCAACCACCGCGCCGCCACCCTGACCCTGAAGCTGGTGGCGGCCGAAGGCGCCGAGGCCTTCGCCGGCACCGCCTTCAGCGTGCTGACGCCGGGCGGCGACACCATCCGCGAGGCCATCGGCGCCTTCCCGCAGGTGACCCTGGCGGAGGGGGACTACGTCCTGATCGCCCGCCACGACGGGCAGGTCTACACCCGCGAATTCAAGGTCGAGAGCGGCCTGAACCGCGACGTCGAGGTGATCGCCAAGGCGGGCTGAGCCGAGGCGTCCCGACCCGCGGAGAGAGACGACACGCATGAGGCGACTTGCGATCGGTGCCCTCGTCCTGCTCCTGGCGCCGCTTCTCCTGGCGCCGCGTCCCGCGCGGGCGCAGGGGGCGGATCCCGCGCGGGCGCTCGTGGCGGACGGCTCCGACCGGGAGATCGGTCCGGAACGCGCGGACCGGGTGATCGCCCTCCTGGGACAGGGACTGAGAGCGCCCGCCACCGCCCGTTACGGCCAGCTCCGTGCCGGCCGCGCGGGGGCTTTCTGCGGCGTCGTCGACACCACCAACCGCATGGGCAATCCCGTGGGGCCCCGCCGCTTCGTCGCCGACCTCGCGGCGGGCATCGCCGGCCTCGTCCCGGACGGGCCCGAACTGCGCAACCCGGCGACGCCGCAGGATTACGCCGCCCTGCAGCGCATCCTGGCCCTCTACGCCGCCAATTGCGCCCCCTGATCCGGGCATCCCCCGGGCACCGCCCGGAGGACGCAACCGCCCGGAGGCCGAACCCGCCGCCCTACGGCGTCGGGGCCTCGCCGTGCTGGCCGTCGAGAGCGACGTCGGCGCTCGGCACGGTCTCGGCCACCGAATCCGCCCGGATGCGATCCGGCGCGGTCGCCTCCGCCACCAGGGCGGCCAGGGTCTCGTCGAGGCCGCCGGTGCGGGTGTGCTGGCTGCCTAGGCGCCGGACCGAGACGGTGCGCTCCTCGCCCTCCTTGCGGCCGACGACGAGCATCACCGGCACCTTCGCCAGCGAGTGCTCGCGGACCTTGTAGTTGATCTTCTCGTTGCGCAGGTCGGCCTCGACGCGCAGGCCGAGGCGGGTCGCGGCGGCGACCACCGCGCGGGCGTAGGGGTCGGCATCGCCCGTGATGGTGGCGACCACCACCTGCACCGGCGCGAGCCAGAGCGGGAAATGCCCGGCGAAGTGCTCGATCAGGATCCCGGTGAAGCGCTCCAGGGAGCCGCAGATGGCGCGGTGGACCATGACCGGGGGCTTCTTGCCGCTCTCGGCATCGACGTAGAAGGCGCCGAAGCGCTCCGGCAGGTTGAAGTCCACCTGGGTCGTGCCGCACTGCCAGTCGCGCCCGATGGCGTCGCGCAGCACGTACTCGAACTTCGGCCCGTAGAAGGCGCCCTCCCCCGGGTTGATCGCGGTCCTGATCCGGCCCCCCGACTGTTCCTCGATCTGGGTGAGCACCCGGGTCATGACGTCCTCGGCATGGTCCCAGAGGGCGTCCGAGCCCACCCGCTTCTCGGGGCGGGTCGAGAGCTTCACCACGATCTCGCCGAAGCCGAAATCGGCGTAGGTGGAGAGGATCAGGTCGTTGATCTTCAGGCACTCGTCGGCGAGCTGGTCCTCGGTGCAGAAGATGTGCGCGTCGTCCTGGGTGAAGCCCCGCACCCGCATCAGGCCGTGCATGGCGCCCGAGGGCTCGTAGCGGTGGACCACGCCGAACTCGGCCATGCGCAGGGGCAGGTCGCGGTAGGATTTCAGACCGTGCTTGAAGATCATCACGTGGCCGGGGCAGTTCATGGGCTTCAACGCGAACCAGCGCTTGTCCTCGGCCTCGTCGCCGGCGGATTGGGCCGCGAACATGTTCTCGCGGTACCAGCCCCAGTGGCCGGAGGTCTCCCACAGGGCCTTGTCGAGGATCTGGGGGGCGTTGACCTCCTGGTAGTCGCCGCGCAGGCGCCGGCGCATGTAGGCGATCAGCTCCTGGAACACGGTCCAGCCCTTGGCGTGCCAGAACACGACGCCCGGCCCCTCCTCCTGGAAGTGGAACAGGTCCATCTCGCGCCCCAGGCGCCGGTGGTCGCGGCGCTCGGCCTCCTCCAGGCGGTGCAGGTAGGCGTCGAGGTCCTCCTTGGTCGCCCAGGCGGTGCCGTAGATGCGGGTCAGCATCGGGTTGTTGGAATCGCCCCGCCAGTAGGCGCCCGCCACCTTCATCAGCTTGAAGGCGGTGCCGACCTTGCCCGTCGAGGTCATGTGCGGGCCGCGGCAGAGGTCGAACCAGTCGCCCTGGCGGTAGACCTTGAGGTCCTCGCCGGGCGGGATCGCGTCCACGAGCTCGACCTTGTAGGCCTCGCCCTTCCCGGCGAAGAGCGCCCGGATGTCGTCGCGCTTCCAGACCTCCTTGGTGAAGGGGGCGTCGCGCGCGATGAGTTCGCGCATCTTCGCCTCGATCTTCGGGAAGTCCTCCGGGGTGAAGGGCTCGTCCCGGGCGAAGTCGTAGTAGAACCCGTTCTCGATCACCGGGCCGATGGTGACCTGCGTGCCCGGCCACAGGGCCTGCACCGCCTCCGCCAGCACGTGGGCGCAGTCGTGCCGGATCAGCTCCAGGCTGCGCGGGTCGGTGCGGTCGAGGAACTCGATGCGGGCATCCTGCGCGATCGTGTCGTCGAGGTCGCGCACGGTGCCGTCGAGGGCCATGGCGACGGTGCGCTTGGCCAGGGACTTGGCGATGCCCTCGACGACGGCACGGCCGGTGATCGCGGCGTCGTAGCTGCGGGTGTTGCCGTCGGGGAAGGTCAGGATCGGCATGGCCGGGGGCTCCTTGGAGGCTCACTCCTGCGTACGCGGCAGGTAAGCGGGGGGCGGGTCGGGGTCGGCGCGGCCCCGATGCGGCGCCGCGCCGAGCCGTTTAGACCCATTCGCATCGGGAAGGAACGCGGATTCCGCGCATCCGGTCCCGGCCCCCCGGCGGCCGCTCCCGCCCCGGGTTGCTGACAATCGCCAGGGATCCTCAATCACCATCGCGGCCCGTGCCGGCCGATCAATTGACAAAGCCGGTCCAACCCGACTGATGCTCGCCGATGGCCTTCCGTGCCGCACGGTCGAGACCAGAAAAAAATCCAAGAAAACACGGACGAGCCGGCCCCGCGGGGCAAACGGGCTTTCGCCGGGAGAGACGTTCATGCCGAGCCCCGTACCGACGGCGCACCCCGAAGGCGTCGCGATCACCACGACGGCCCACCTGCCCGGGGTCCAGACCGGGACACGCTTCTGGCCTCAGGGCTGGTGGCGCCTCGTCGACCTGCAGATCGGCATCATCCCGCTGCCGGTCTACCTGATCCTGGTGGCGCTGCTCTGGGTGCTGACCGCGGAGGGCGAGATCAAGGCCGACGCGCCGACGATGATCGCCGTCCTGGTGCTCGGCGGCTTCACCTGCGCGGAGATCGGCAAGCGCCTGCCGGTCCTGCGCCAGATCGGGGCGGGGGCGATCTTCGCCACCTTCATCCCCTCGGCGCTGGTCTACTACGCGCTGATCCCGGGCCCGATCGTCAAGGCGATCACGGACTTCACCAAGTTCACCAACTTCCTCTACCTCTACATCGCGGCGATCATCGTCGGCAGCATCCTGGGCATGGACCGGGCTGTGCTGATCAAGGGCTTCCTCAAGATCTTCGTCCCCCTCGGCCTTGGCTCCCTGGCGGCGGGCTGCGTCGGCACCCTGGTGGGCACCCTGCTGGGGCTCGGGGCGCACCACACCTTCTTCTTCATCGTCGTGCCGATCATGGCCGGCGGCGTCGGCGAGGGCGCGATTCCGCTCTCCATCGGCTACGGCAACATCCTCGGGATCCCGCAGGGCGACGTCTTCGCCCAGGTGCTGCCGCCCGTGATGCTGGGCAGCCTCACGGCGATCATCCTGGCCGGCACCCTCAACTGGGTGGGCAGGCGCAAACCGCACCTCACCGGCGAGGGCCGCCTGCAGCCCCACACCGAGAACGACATGGAGGCGGGCACGCCCGTGGAGACCGGCCCGATCGACGCCGCCACGGTGGCGGCGGCCGGCCTCACGGCGGTGACGCTCTACCTCCTCGGCGTGATGTGCCACCACCTCACCGGCCTGCCCGCCCCCGTGGCGATGCTGTTCCTGGCGGTGCTGGCCAAGCTCGCCAGCGCGGTCTCGCCCCGGCTCCAGGCCGGCGGCTTCATCGTCTACAAGTTCGTGCAGGTCGGCATGACCTACCCGCTGCTCTTCGCCATCGGCGTCTCGCTCACCCCCTGGGACAAGCTGGTGGCGGCCTTCACGCTGCCGAACCTGATCACCATCGTGGCCACCGTCGTCACCCTGATGGCGACGGGCTACGGCGTCGGGCGCCGGCTCGGCATGTACCCGATCGAGACCGCCATCGTGAACGCCTGCCACAGCGGCCAGGGCGGCACCGGCGACGTGGCGATCCTCACCGCCGCCAACCGGATGGCGCTGATGCCCTTCGCCCAGATCGCCACCCGCATCGGCGGCGCCCTCACGGTGACGGGGACCCTGGTGTTCCTGAAGTGGATCACGGCGGCGCCGGTCTAGGGGCGGCCCCCTCCCCCACCGCCGCGCAGGTGCAGGGCTCGCAGGCGAAGGGCGAGGGAGGCGCGTTCACGCCGCGCCAGCGGCCGTAGCGCCAGGGGGTGAACCAGGCGGCGTGCGCCGGCAGGGCCTCCGGCACCAGGTCGATGCCGTGGGTGCCAAGGGGGCCGCAGCGGCAGATGCGGGCGAACCCGATCCAGCCGCCCGCCCAGAGCCCGTGCCGCTGGATCGCCCCGTCGGTGTAGTGGGAGCACGAGGGCCAGTGCCGGCACTGGCGGCCGACCAGGCTCGACAGGGTGAGCTGATAGGTGCGGATCGCCCCGTGGGCGATGCGGCGGAGCAGCATGCTAGGCGGCCGCCACAGCCCCGGCCTCGATCCGGTCGAGGGCGTCCACCACCGCGTCGAAGGTCAGGAGCGTCGAGGCGTGCCGGGCCTTGAAGTCGCGCACCGGCTCGAGGACGGCGAGATCCGCCCAGGCGCCCGTGGGCGCCGGGCCGCCCTCCTTGAGCATCCGCCGCATGGCGGCGCGGACCGCGCGCAGCTCCCCGGCGCTGGTGCCGACCACGTGGCGGGCCATCAGCGAGGACGAGGCCTGGCCGAGGGCGCAGGCCTTCACCTCGTGGGCGAAGTCGGTGACCGTGCCGTCCCGCACCGCGAGGTCCACCGTGACGGTGGAGCCGCAGAGCTTCGAATGCGCGGTGGCACTGGCGTCCGGGGCCGCCAGGCGTCCCAGGCGCGGGATGTCGGCGGCCAGTTCGAGGATGCGACGGTTGTAGATGTCGTCGAGCATGGAATTCCGATCCTCTGGCTGTTCCGCCGGGTTCACTTGCGGTCCCGCCGGGTCCATTTGCCGTTCCGCCGGGACGGCCGGGCGCACAGCCGGCTTCCGATCCCGGAGATCTGATCCGCGCAGCCTGCATTGCGCGACGGCGCGATAACGACGATATAGGCCCCCACGCACCGTTTCGCGAGGAGGCGGCTCGTCGACCCGGGTCGCGCCCACGGCCGGGGTTGCGCCACCGCAGACGGCACCGTCCGGGCATCGGCCGTCCTCACCCGACGGCCCCATGGTTCGACGATGTACGCAAAGCCTGACAGCCACCCGATGACGACCCGGATCGCCCGGGCGGAAGATGCCATGGATGCCGCGCTCAAGTCCCTCTCCTACCGCCTGACCGAGACGGAGGAATCCGGGATGGAACCGACCCGCCAGAATGGCGCCCTCAGCGCCATGCGCAACGACAACGCGCGGGGCGAAGCGCCCGCGCCCGCGCCCGAGATCGCTCCCCTGCCCGCCTCCGCCCAGCGGGTGCCCGAGGCCATCGCCACGGGCCGTCCGAGCCGCGAGGAGGCCGAGGCCGCCGTGCGTACCCTCCTGCGCTGGGCCGGCGACGACCCGAACCGCGAGGGCCTGCGCGACACCCCCGCCCGGGTGGTGAAGGCCTACGGCCAGATCTTCGGCGGCTACGGCCAGGACGCCGACGCGCTGCTCGAGCGGGTCTTCGAGGAGGTCGAGGGCTACTCGGACATCGTGCTGGTGCGCGACATCCCGTTCTACTCCCATTGCGAGCACCACATGGTGCCCTTCATGGGGCTGGCGCACATCGCCTACTACCCGACCAAGGGCGTGGTCGGCCTGTCGAAGCTCGCCCGCGTGGTCGACACCTTCGCCCGCCGCCTGCAGACCCAGGAGACCATGACGGCCCAGATCGCCGACGTGATCGAGAGCATCCTCAAGCCCCGCGGCATCGCCGTGATGGTGGAGGCCGAGCACCTCTGCATGGCGATGCGCGGCGTCCAGAAGGCCGGCGTCTCCACCATCACCACCCAGTTCCGGGGCGCCTTCCGCAACGACGCCAACGAGCAGGTCCGCTTCCTCACCCTCGTGCGCAACAAGTCCTGAGCCGGCCCGCGATGACGTCTGTCTCCCGATGACCCGCGCCTTCCCGGAACCGGGCAGCCGGGCCGAGGTCGAGGAGGGGGCCGCCTTCACCCCCCGCTTCGACGCACACGGCCTCGTCTCCTGCATCGCCGTCGACGCCGCCGACGGGCAGGTGCTCATGCTCGCCCACATGAACGCCGAATCCCTGGCCCTCACCCTGAAGACCGGCGAGGCCTGGTACTGGTCCCGTTCCCGCGGCGCGCTCTGGCACAAGGGCGCCACCAGCGGTCAGGTCCAGCGCGTGGTCGAGATGCGGGTCGATTGCGACCAGGACGCGGTGCTGATCCGCGTCGCGGTCGGTGGCGACGGCGGCTGCTGCCACACCGGCCGGCGCGCCTGCTTCTACCGCCGCGTCGATCACGATCCGGCGACCGGCCAGGCGATTCTGCGGCCCGCCGATGCCTGATCCCGGCGCGCGGCGTGCCCGTCCGGAGCGGCGCCCGCCCCGTCGCGGTCGCCGCGTCCCGCGTTTCTTCGCCCCCTCTCCCGCATTTCGGTGTCGCTGATGTGGGACGGCCTGTCCCCGGTGCGTCCCGCCGCGGAGGTCCGCCAGGGCGCCTCCCCGCACGCGCGCTTCCCCGCCGGGGCCGTCGAGCCCGTGGCGGCGCCCCCCGCCCCCGGCCCCCGCATCGGCCTCGCCCTCGGTGGCGGCTCGGCCCGGGGCTGGTCGCAGATCGGGGTGATCGAAGTGCTGGAGGAGGCCGGACTCCACCCGGCCGTGGTGGCGGGCTGCTCCATCGGCGCGGTGGTGGGCGGCTGCTACGCGGCGGGCCAGCTCGGGCTGCTCAAGGCCTTCGCCCTGTCGCTGACCCGGCGCAGCGTGATGGGGCTCCTCGACCTCCGGCTCCGCTCCGGCCTGATCGCGGGCGACCGCCTGAAGCGGCGCCTGGAGCACGACCTCGCCGACCGCCGGATCGAGGGCCTGCCGATCCGCTTCGCCAGCGTCGCCACCGACCTCGACAGCGGCGAGGAGGTCTGGCTCACCCGGGGCAGCCTCGTGGAGGCCCTGCGCGCCTCCTACGCCCTGCCGGGCATCTTCCCGCCGGTGCGCTGCGGCGGCCGGCTCCTCCTCGACGGGACCCTGGTGAACCCGGTGCCGGTGACGATCGCCCGGGCCCTGGGGGCCGACCTCGTGATCTGCGTCAACCTCAACGGCGACCCGCGCCCCGGCGTGCGGGAGGCGGCGCCCGCGCGGGTCACGGCCGAGGTGGTGGCGCCCGCCCCCCGCCGACCCCGGCGCTGGAGCCTGCGCCGGCCGGGCCCGCGCCGTGCCGCGTCCGATCGCGCGTCCGGGCCGGCCGACGGCCTCGCCACCCCCGGCATGGCGCGGGTGATGCTCGACGCCTTCAACATCACGCAGGACCGGATCTCGCGGGCGCGCCTGGCCGGCGACCCGCCCGACATCGCCATCGTGCCCCGCCTGGCCGGGATGGGCCTGTTCGAGTTCCACCGGGCGGCCGAGGGGATCGCCCTCGGCCGCGAGGCGGCGCGCGCCGCCCTGCCGCAGATCCGCGGCCTCGTGGCGGCGGCCGCCGCCCGGACCTGACTCAGGCCCGATGCTGCCTCACGCCCGCACCTGACTCAGGCCATGGTGATGTAGTCGCGCATGGCCCGGTGCTCGGCCTCGACGGCCTCGATCCGGCGCTTGACCACGTCGCCGATGGAGATGAGGCCGGCCAGCCGGTCGTCCTCGATCACGGGCACGTGGCGGAAGCGGCCCTCGGTCATGAGCTGCATGACCTCCTCGATGCTGCTGGCGCGGGTGCAGGTGGTGACCTCGGCGGTCATGTGCTCGGAGACCCGGGCGTCGAGGGCGTTGGCGCCCTTGGCGGCGAGCGCCCGCATGATGTCGCGCTCGGAGAGGATGCCGCGCACCGCCCCGTCCGCATCGCTGACGACGACGGCGCCGATGCGCTTCTCGGCCAGGAGGTGGATGGCCTCGTCGAGGGTGCGCTGGGGCTCCACCGTGACGACGGAGCGGCCCTTCTCGGCGAGGATGCGAGCAACGGTCATGGACGTGTCCTTTCCCTCAAGTCACCCCTGGGACGGGGCGGCCGGGCTTGGCCAGAACGGCAGGGTGCCCGGCTCGTCTGCGGCGATTGTGTGGCGCGCGACCGCATATAGCAAGATCCCGCAGGATCCCGTCGCCGATGACGCAGGATAATTCACGGTCCGGGGCGGCGGCGCGGGCCCGCCGTCAGCGTCGGGCCCGGTCGAGGAGCGGCAGCAGGAAGAAGCCCGCGACGAAGCCGCCCAGATGGGCGTCCCAGGCCACCGAGGTCGCCTCGGCGCCCAGCGGCAGGGCGATGACGCCGAACAGGAAGTTCGTCACGAGCCAGATCACCAGGAACACCACCGCGGTGCGGTTGCGCATCAGCTCCGGGATGGTCTGGAGCGGGGGCGCGGCCGGGCGCTGCCAGGGGGGCGCGCTGGCATAGACGGGGGGTGGCTGGAACACGAAGCGGGCCGCGGCCGCCATCAGGGCCGAGACGCCGGCCGAGGCCCCGATCAGGGGGGCGGTGCTCAGGGGGTCGAGGAGGACGTGGAGGATGCCGCCCGCCACCGCGCCCACGAGGGCGATCAGGCCGTAGCGCCAGGCGCCGTAGCGGCGGGCCACCGGCGAGCCGAAGGCGGCGAGCCAGACGGTGTTGAAGATGACGTGCATCCACGAGCCGTGCAGCAGCGCGTAGGTGGCGAAGGTCCAGGGCATCGCGGCGGGGTCGGCCACCACGTAGCGGGCGAAGGCCTGCCGGGCTTCGACCACGTCGGGGTCGCCCGCTAGGGCCGTGGCGGCCCGCAGGAGCTCCTCCGCCCGGGCCGGATCGACGGCCACGCTCCAGCGCCCCGGGATCAGCGCGAGGTCGATCAGGGCGGCGATGTCCCAGGTGTCCGGCAGCACGAATTCGCGCAGGGCGTGGATGCCCACGAGCACGCCGATCGACGCGGTGACCACGCCCGGCATGTTGAAGATCGGAACGCGGTTCTGCGGCGGCAGGTCGGGGCTGGCATCCATGCGGCCACCATGTCGGGGCGGCAGGCGGGGCCGCAAGCCCCGCCATGCGGGAAACAAGCCCCGCCATGCGGGAAACAAGCTCCGCGATGCGGGAACGGGCCCCGCCGCGCGGGAAAATCCGCCGGCACGGAGCGCGTGCAAACTTGGCGGTGGACAACTCCGTCGACCCGTTAACCTTGATGAAGGGTTAAGGGGGCGCCGCGAGGGTGGTCGGCATAAGCTCTGCGCCGAGCCTGGCACAGACCTCGGGAGCGGCCCAGAACCGTCCCGAAAGCGCCCGATCCGAGAAGGTCCGTCGCCGGACCGTGCCATTGTGGGACTCCCATGAAGCATCCGACCAGCCGCCTGCTCCACGCCTACTGGGACCGGTTGCGGAATGGCCGCGCCGCGCCGGAACGCAGCGAGATCGAGCCCGGCGAGATCCGGAACCTGCTCGCCGACAGCCTGATCCTCGAGGTCGACATGGCGCGCGGGGCGGCCTCGGTCCGCCTGGCCGGGACCCATGTCTGCGCCCTGTTCGGGCGCGAGCTGAAGGGACGGGACTTCGCCGGCCTCTGGGGACGGCCCGACGCCGATCCGTGGCTGCTGGTCGAGGCCGTGGCCGTCGACACCGTCGGGGCCGTGGCGGGCCTGCAGGGCCGGACGGAGCGCGACGAGACCATCGACCTCGAGCTCCTGCTGCTGCCCCTGCGCCACCACGGCGAGACGCAGACCCGCATCCTCGGGGCCCTCAGCCCGACCTGCGTGCCGCACTGGCTCGGCCTGCGTCCCCTGACGCGGATGCGCACGACCTCCCTGCGCATCCTCGGCCACGAGACCGCCCCGGCCTCCCGCGATGCCCGGGCGACCCTGCAGAACCTGCCCGAGCCGGCCAACGACAGCGCGCCGCTCCGCCGCGGCCACCTCCTGGTCCACCCCGGCGGCCGCGCCTGACGGGCAAACCTTTCGTAACCAGCGGGTGTTAGCCTGATGGGCAGTGAAGCCTCGAAACGAGTCGCCCTGTCCCCATGATCGAGGTCGCCACCCGTCCGCCCGCGAGGCTGCCCCGTGACGTCCGCATCTCGGACCTGCGCCGGCACCACCGCGTCAAGGTCTCGATGCTGGGGCGCTACATGCTGGCGGACCGGCGGGAATATCCGTGCCAGACCGTCGACATGTCGCCGGGGGGCGTGCGCCTGAACTGCGCCGTCCCGGGCGAGGTCGGCGAGCGGGTGGTGCTCTATCTCGAGCATGTCGGCCGGATCGAGGGCACCATCGCGCGCCTGATTCCCGGCGGCTTCGCCGTCCGCCTCAGCGCGACCCCGCGCAAGCGCGACAAGATCGCCTCGCAGCTGACCTGGCTCGCCAACCGCGAGAGCCTGGGCCTGCCGGAGGGCCGCACGCACGAGCGCCTGACGCCCCTGGTCACGGGCGTCGTCCTGCGCCTGGAGAGCGGGCGCGAGGTGCCGGCCCGGATCATCGACATCTCCATGTCGGGCGTGGCGCTGAGCACCACCAGCACTCCGGCCATCGGCATGAGCCTGATGGTCGGGCGCACCCCCGGCCGGGTGGTGCGCCACTTCGAGGGCGGCATCGGCGTGCACTTCATGCTGCCGATCTCCCCCGACCTGTTCCACGAGGGGCTGACGCTCTAGGGCCGCCCGGCCGCCCGGCCGCCCGGCCGCCTACGGGTCGGTGAGGGGCAGGCTGCGGTCGCCCGGGCTCCAGTGCAGGTCCGGCGTCGTCGCGAACAGGCGTCGGTGGGCCAGCACCGCGTAGGTGTCGGTCATGCCCGCGATGTAGTCGGCGACCCGGCGGGCGACGCGTCCCGGCTCCGCCCCGTCCAGCCCCGCCGACCATTCCGCCGGCATCGCCCCGGGCTCCGCCGTGAACCGGTCGAACAGGTCGGACACGATGGTGTTGGCTTTGGCCCGCACCGCGAGCACGCCGGGATGGCGGTACATCCGGGCGAACAGGAAGGCCTTGATCGCCGCATCCGCCTCCGCGATCGCCGCCGAGAAGGCGACGACCGGGGCCTGCGCCGCCCGGATGTCGGCCACGGTGCGCGGGTTCAGGGCCGCGAGGCGCCGGGTGCTCTCGGTGATGACGTCCTCCACGAAGCGGGTGATGACGCGCCGCGCCAGCTCGTGGATCCTTCGCGAGGGCTCGAGGCTCGGGTACAGGCCCTCGATCTCGTCGAGCAGGCTCCGCAGGAACGGCACCGCGGCGAGGTCGGCGAGGTCGAACAGGCCGGCGCGCAGGCCGTCGTCGAGGTCGTGGCTATCGTAGGCGATGTCGTCGGCCAGCGCCGCGGCCTGCGCCTCGGGCCCGGCGAAGCGGTCCAGTTCCAGGTCGTTGAGGGCGTTGTATTCGAGGATCGCGGCCGGGATGCCGCGGCCCGTCCAGCGCCGGGTGGGGCGCCCGTCCGGCTCCAGCAGCGGGCCGTTGTGCTTGACGAGGCCCTCCAGGGTCTCCCAGGCGAGGTTGAGGCCGTCGAAGCCGGCATAGCGCCGCTCCAGCCGGGTGACGATGCGCAGGGCCTGGGCGTTGTGGTCGAAGCCGCCCTGGTCCGCCAGGCAGGCATCCAGGGTGTCCTCTCCCGTGTGCCCGAAGCAGGTGTGGCCGAGGTCGTGGCTCAGCGCCAGGGCCTCGGCGAGGTCCTCGTCGAGGCCCAGCGCCCGGGCGAGGGCCCGGGCGATCTGGCTCACCTCCAGGGTGTGGGTCAGCCGCGTCCGGTAATGGTCGCCCTCGTGATGGACGAAGACCTGGGTCTTGTGCTTGAGGCGCCGGAAGGCGGAGGAATGGATGATGCGGTCGCGGTCCCGCTGGAAGTCGCTGCGCGTGGGCGAGATCGCCTCCGGGATCAGGCGCCCGCGGGTGGCCGCCGGATCGGTGGCGTAGGGCGCCCGCCAGCGCTCGCCGCGCCGCCGCGCCGCGCCGGGGCCTGTCTCGTCCGCCTGCATCACGTCTCGCCGCCCCACATTCATCGACCGATCCTGGTCCGCCCGCCTCGGCCCGGTCCCCCGACGCGTTGCAGCATCAGGGTCCCAGGCATATCTTGTGTTCCCTAGCAGTTGTTCCAACGCCGCCACGGTCCACGATCGGCCGGGACGGCCGGCGGATCTCGAGAGCACCCCGCGAGAATACCCCGATGGCCGACATCACCCTGACGCCCCGCGCCGCCAAGCGCATCAACGAGATCATGGGCGCCGAGCCGCCCGGCGCCTCCCTGCGGATCAGCGTGAACGGCGGCGGCTGCTCGGGCTTCTCCTACGCCTTCGACATCGAGCGGGCGCGGGCCGCCGACGACGTCGCGATCGAGCGCGACGGCGCCACCGTCCTGGTCGACCCGATGTCGCTGGAATACATGAGCGGTTCGACCATCGATTTCGTGAACGACCTGATCGGGCAATCCTTCAAGATCGAGAACCCCCAGGCCACCGCCTCCTGTGGCTGCGGAACCTCGTTCTCGCTGTGAATGCGGCGCGGTCCCCGCGGGGGCCCGCCCCCGCGATTGCCTCCCGCGTGAAACTGCGGCACGGATGGGCCCTCTCCCCGACGCCTCCGGGCCTTTCCCCTGAAAGCGCCTCTTCGCCAGCGATCCGGATAAGCCCATGACCTGCTCGAAAGGCCGCCCCCTCCTCGCGTGGGCGACCGGTGCCTCGGCCTGCGTCCTCGTCCTCCTCGGCGCGGGGAGCGCCGTGCAGCCCGGCGCGGCGCGGGCTCAGGAGGCCGCCTCGGCGGTCCAGGACGTCACCCTGCAGGACGTCACCCTGACCTTCGGCGACACGGTGCTGAAGGCCCCGCGCCTCACCGCCAGCGGCACCCGCCTCTCGAAGGACGAACTCACCGCCCTGCTCAAGCCCGGCCCCGGCGAATCCTGGGCCGCCCGCCTCGTGCGCCTCGACGCCGCGAGCCTGGCGATGCCCGAATTGCGGGTGGAGCGCACCGGCACCGCCGGGGCGACGCCGGTGGTCACCTATCGCGACGTGGTGGCCCGCGACGTCCGCGCCGGGCGCGCCGCCGAGCTCACCGCCGCCGGGGCCTCGATCCTCCTGGAGGGCGGCCCCCAGAAGGGCACCGGCACCTACGGCCGGATGCGGGCGACCGATCTCGACCTGACCGTCCTCGCCCGCCTCTACGGCGAGCCGGGCGACGGCAAGAGCGCCCTGCAGCGGATCTACGCCACCTTCGCGGTCGACGACGTCGCCTACGTGGATGCCCGGGGCACCGCCGTGAAGATCGCCCGGATCGAGGGGCGCGACCTCAGCGGCCGCCAGATCCCGGCGACCTGGACGGGGGCGCTCCAGGCCTTCACGGCCGTCGACTACGAGCGGCTCGCGCCGCCCGAGCGCGCGCGGCTGATGAGCCTCGGGGCCGACCTCGCCGAGGCGGTCTCCGTCGGTTCCCTGGAGGCCACCGGCCTCAGCATCCAGGAGGCCAAGCCCCGGGACGCCTTCAGCCTCGGCATCGCCCGCCTCGGGCTGACCGGCGCCGGCCTCCTCCTGGAGGACATCCGCTTCGCGGGCATCGACGGGGCCAAGGCGCGCCTCGCCCGGCTCTCCCTCGACGGCTTCTCCCTCGGCCCGACGGTCGCGGCCCTGCGCAAGCTCGCCACCCTGACCACGCCGCCTTCGGACGGCGAGCTGCGCCTGCTGACGCCGGCCCTCGGCACCCTGGCCCTGAAGGATCTCAGCCTCGACCTGCCGCCCGAGGCGAAGGCGTCCCGCGACCCTGCCGACAAGGCCTTGGCCGACCGGGCGCCGCCCGCCCCGACCCATGTGGGCCTGCGCGACGGCTCGATGAACTTCGCGCCCCCGCGGGACGGGGTGCCGACGGCCGGGCGCCTGAGCCTGTCGGGCCTCACCCTGCCGGCCTCCGCGGTGGCGGGGGTGCCGGGCCTCGGCTCCCTCGGCCTCTACGGCTACAGCGACCTCGACCTCGCCCTGGTGGCCGACACCTCCTGGGACGAGGCCGCCCGCGAGCTCAAGCTCGGCGAGGTCTCGGTCTCCGGCAAGGACATGGGCAGCCTGCGCCTCAACGGCATGATCGGCGGCATCGGCCCGGAGGTCTTCAACCCGGACATGGCGGTGTCGAGCTTCGCCATGCTGTCGGCCACCGCCAAGGCCCTCGACCTGACCATCGAGAACACCGGCCTGTTCGACCGCTTCATCGCCGCGCAGTCGAAGGTGCTCAGCCTGAAGCCCGAGGAGCTGAAGCAGGAATACGTCACCGCGAGCGTGTTCGGCGTGCCCGCGATCCTCGGCAACTCGGCGGGCGCCAAGGCGATCGGCGCCGCGATGGGCCAGTTCGTGACCAAGCCCGGCACCCTCTCGGTCAGCCTGCGGCCGAAGAACGCCGCCGGCATCGGCATGCTGGAGTTCAGCGCCGCCCCGACCCCGGCCGCCCTGTTCGACCGCCTCGAGGTCAACGCCAAGGCAAACTGAGGCAGACGACGGAGGGCCGAGCCGGCCGGACCGATCACGCCGCCCGGCGGGCCGGCGCGGCCGCCGCCACGCAGGCCCGCGCCAGGGCGTCGGTGGCGTCGAGCAGGACCGCGCTCGCCGGACCGGCCGGATCGGCCAGGGCGAGGGGGATCTCGGTGCAGGCCATCACCACCTGCCGGCACCCCTCCGCCACCAGCCCCGCGGCCGCGGTCTCCAGCAGGGGCCGGGCCTGCGCCCCCTGCCCCGCCTTGACGAGGCGGACCGCCCGCATCACCGCCGCCTGGTCCGCGGGCACGCGGCAGGTGAAGCCGTGGCGGCCGAGGTGCCGGGGATAGAGCCCGGACCGGAGGGTGCCGTCGGTGGCGAGCAGCCCCACCGGCCCGCCCGCGAGGCCCCGGCGGGCGAGCCCCGCCGCCACCGCATCGACGATGTGCAGGATCGGGACGGGGGTCAGCGCCTGGAGCGCGCCGTGCCAGTGATGGGCGGTGTTGCAGGGGATCGCGAGGCGGGTGGCGCCGGCGGCCTCGAGGCGGCGCAGGGCCAGGGTCATCGCCGGCAGCGGGTCGGGCCCCTCCCCCAGGATGGCCCGGGTCCGGTCGGGAATGTCGGCGGCCTGGGCCACCATCACGGCGAGATGGTCCTGGTCGCGGGCGGCCGGCGTCGCCTCCACGAGCTTCCGCAGGAAATCCACCGTCGCCATCGGCCCCATGCCGCCCAGGACGCCCAGCAATGGCACGCCCAGCAATGGCACGCTCGGCCCTTCGCTCCCCGCCATCGTCCCGATCCCCGTCGCGCGTCCCGCGGACGGGATGCGCGAAGACCGGCGCGGGGGCCAATGCCGTGTCGGAACGGCCCATGCGGGTTCGGACTAACCCGCCCCGAACGTCACGCGGGTTCGGACGAACCTGCCCCGAGCGTCAGGCGGGTGCGGACGCCGCCGCCCAGATCGCCGCCACGGCGGCGCGTGCCCGGGGGCCGTGGGCCGGGGCGCCGTTGCGGTAGAGGCGGATCTCCAGGGGCACCGCCGGCCCGGCGGCGACGAGGCGGCCCTCGGCGAGTTCCCGGGTGACGAGGCTGCGCGGCACGAAGGCGAGGCCGTGTCCCTCGAGGGCCATGCATTTCAGGGCCTCGGCCATGGGGTTGGCGTGGACCACCGGCCCCGGCGGCAGGCCGAGCTCGGCCTGCGCGAGCGCGCTGACGCGGCCGAGGAAGGAATCCCGTCCGTAGTCGAGGCGCGGCACCGGCCGGCCCTCCGCCCCGGCGGCGAGGTCCGGGCTCCGCACTGGAACCAGCGCGTCGGCGCCGACGACCCGGTGGGGGTAGAGCGCCGGGTCGAGGGGGATCGGCACGCCCGGATGGTGGAAGGTCAGGAGGAAGTCCGCGCCGCCCTCCACCAGGGCCTGGAGGCAGTCGTGGAAGTCGTCCGGCAGGAGCCGCGTCGCCACCGGTCCGGTGCGCGCGGCGAGGGTCCGGAACCAGGCGGGAAAGAACGTCAGGGCCAGGGTGTGCAGCCCGGCGATCCGCACCAGGGGCTCGGGGGAGTCGAGGCCGGCGCGCAGGTCCGCCCGGGCGCCGAGGAGCACCCGCACGCTCTCCTCGGCGGTGTCGCGGAAGCGGCGGCCCTCCGGGGTCAGGGTGGTGGGGTAGGTGCTGCGGTCGACCAGGGCCACCCCGAGCCAGAGTTCGAGGGCCCGGATGCGCCGGCTGAAGGCCGACTGGGTGACGTGGCGGGCTTCCGCCGAGTGGGAGAAGCTGCGGGTCTGGGCGAGGCTAAGGAAATCCTCCAGCCACTTCAGCTCCACGACGGCCGCCCGACCGGGCCTCCGCCGCGGCGCGTCGCGCCCGAGAGACTCGCGCCGGACGGACTCACGCCAGGTCGCGCACCACCACCCGGCCGCGCTCGGCCGAGAGGGCGAGGCGGCCGCTCTTCAGGGCCAGGGCCTTCTC
Source organism: Methylobacterium sp. 001424705 (assembly GCF_059816145.1). NCBI lineage: Bacteria > Pseudomonadati > Pseudomonadota > Alphaproteobacteria > Hyphomicrobiales > Methylobacteriaceae > Methylobacterium > Methylobacterium sp. 001424705. Next base: position 17,476 of record NZ_JCBANU010000029.1, read on the forward strand.
GCCGAACAGCGTCCGGCGCCAGCCGTGCAGCACGGCCACGTCGGCCGCGTCGTCCTCCGCGATGGCCTCGAGGTCGTCCACCGTGGCGATGATCTTCGGGGCGACGCCCTCGGTCTCGCATACGGCCTTCAGCAGGACCTTGAGCAGCTCGACCAGCGCCCCGTTGCCGCCCCGACTGCGGGTGCGCTCGGGCGGGGCGATGTCCGAGAGGTCGCGTGCGAAGCCCCGCTCCACCGCCGCCAGGATGTCGGTGCCGGTGCGCGAGCGCTCGAAGCCGGCGGGAATCGAGCGCAGGCGCCCCAGCGCCTCGACGCTGCGGGGCGCCGAGGTCGCCACGTCGATCACCGCCTCGTCCTTGAGGATGCGCCCGCGCGGCACGTTGCGGCTCTGGGCCTCGCGCTCGCGCCAGGCGGCGACCTCCATCAGCACGGCGATCTCGCGGGGCTTGCGCATCCGCCCCGACAGGCGGCGCCAGGCGGAGGCCGGATCGGCCCGGTAGGTCTCCGGCGAGGTGAGCACGCTCATCTCCTCGTCGAGCCACTCGCCGCGATCGGTGGAGAGGAGCTGGCCCGCCAGCACCTCGTAGACCTTCACGAGGTGCGTCACGTCGGAGAGGGCGTAGCTGAGCTGGGCGTCCGAGAGCGGCCGGCGCGACCAGTCGGTGAAGCGCGAGGACTTGTCGATCTTGGCCTTGGCCACGTCGTTGACCAGCTGCTCGTAGGAGACCGAGTCGCCGTAGCCGCAGACCATGGCGGCGACCTGGGTGTCGAAGAACGGCTGCGGCAGCAGGCCCCCGAGGAGCCAGATGATCTCCAGGTCCTGGCGGGCGGAGTGGAACACCTTCACCACGCCCTCGTCGGCCATCAGGGCGAAGAACGGCGCCAGGTCGATGTCGGGGGAGAGGGGGTCGACGAGCACGCCCGTGCCGTCGGGCGCCGCCATCTGGATGAGGCAGAGCTTCGGATAGTAGGTCGTCTCGCGCATGAACTCCGTGTCGACGGTCACGAAGGGATGGGCGGACAGGCGGGTGCAGGCCTCGGCCAGGTCCGCAGTGGTGGCGATCATATCCATGAATCGGCTATACCGAAGGTTCTCGCCCCAGGCGAGGGACGCCGGACCCGGTCACCAGAATTCGAAGCCGCGAATACCCCTAGGCGGCGACCTCGCGCGGCCCGGCGCGCGTCTTCACCGGGCGGCGCCGGGTCGCCAGCGCCCGGATCTGGGCCGCGCGCTCCCGGCGCTGTGCCTCGGCCCGGGCCAGGAGCCAGTCGAGAATGCCGGCCTCGAGCCGCGTGGTGCTCGCCGGATCGACGAGCCGGCGGATGCGGTCGGCGCGAAATCCCCGGTAGCCGCCCCGCCCCCGGTCGATGCCGCCCAAGAGCGTCCGGCCCGGCCCGAGCTTCAGCTCGCGCGCCTCGACCCGCCGGGTGCTCCAAGCCCCGCGCGAATCCTCGTAGACGATCTCGAAGGTGCCCTCGAGGGGCAGGACGCGCCACCGGCCCTCCTGCCGCTCGCCCGTCGCGGATGCGGCGGTCGCGGCCTCGTGAGTCGCTCCCGCCCGACGCGGAATGTCGAAAAAAGCGTTTGAATTCATAGGCCTGATATGGGAATCACCGGGCGATTCCGGAAGGGTTCCGGGCCTGGATCCGCCGGGTTTCGGCGGTCTTCGGGCCTCACCCGCGCATCGCCGTCGCCTTGACTTCACCTCCCCCGCGTGAATGGTGCGCCGCTCAATCCCCAAAGCCCGTGATCCGTCAGCCCGTTATGCAGCAGCCCGTCATGCACCGTTACCGGACCCATACCTGCGGGGCGCTCCGGCCGTCCGACGTCGGCGAGAGCGTCCGCCTCTCCGGCTGGTGCCACCGCATCCGCGACCATGGCGGCGTGCTGTTCATCGACCTGCGCGACCATTACGGCCTGACCCAGTGCGTGGTGGATTCGGATTCGAAGGCCTTCCAGGCCGCCAACGCGGCGCGCTCGGAATGGGTCATCCGCATCGACGGCCGGGTCCGCACCCGCCCCGCCGGCACCGAGAACCCGGACCTGCCCACCGGCACGCTGGAGGTCTACATCGACGACCTCGAGGTGCTCGGCCCCGCGGGCGAATTGCCGATGCCGGTCTTCGGCGACCTCGACTACCCGGAGGAGACGCGGCTCAAGTACCGCTTCCTCGACCTGCGGCGCGAGAAGCTGCACGCCAACATCATGAAGCGCGGGGCGATCATCGACAGCCTGCGCCGGCGCATGCGGGACGGCGGCTTCTTCGAGTTCCAGACGCCGATCCTCACCGCCTCCTCGCCGGAGGGCGCGCGCGACTACCTCGTCCCGTCCCGCGTCCACCCGGGCAAGTTCTACGCGCTGCCGCAGGCCCCGCAGCAGTTCAAGCAGCTGACGATGATCGCGGGCTTCGACCGCTACTTCCAGATCGCGCCCTGCTTCCGCGACGAGGATGCCCGCGCCGACCGCTCGCCGGGCGAGTTCTACCAGCTCGACATCGAGATGAGCTTCGTGACGCAGGAGGACGTGTTCCAGGCGGTGGAGCCGGTACTGCGCTCGGTCTTCGAGGAATTCGCCGAGGGCAAGCGCGTCACCGGCACCTTCCCGCGCATCCCCTATGCCGAGGCGATGCTGAAATACGGCGTCGACAAGCCGGACCTGCGCAACCCGCTGATCATCGCCGACGTGACGGCCGCGTTCGCCCGCGAGGACGTGGCGTTCAAGGCCTTCAAGGGCGTGATCGCCTCCGGCGGCGTGGTCCGGGCCATCCCGGCCACGGGGGCGGCGACCCAGCCGCGCTCGTTCTTCGACAAGCTCAACGACTTCGCCCGCGCCGAGGGCGCGCCGGGCCTCGGCTACATCATCTTCGAGGACGACAACGGCACGCTCACCGGCAAGGGCCCGATCGCCAAGTTCATCCCCGCCGAAGTCCAGGCCCTGATCGCGGAGAAGACCGGGACCAAGGCCGGGGACGCGGTGTTCTTCTCGGCCGGCACCGAGGCCAAGGCGGCGGCCCTCGCCGGCAAGGCCCGCATCCGCATCGGCGACGAGCTCGGCCTGTCCGACAAGGACCAGTACGCGTTCTGCTGGATCACCGACTTCCCGATGTACGAGTGGAACGAGGACGAGAAGCGGATCGACTTCTCGCACAACCCGTTCTCGATGCCGAACTTCGACCGGGAGGCGTTCCTGGCCCTCGACCCGGCGGATGCCGAGACGATCCTGAACATCAAGGCGTTCCAGTACGACATCGTCTGCAACGGCACCGAGCTGTCCTCGGGCGCGATCCGCAACCATCGCCCCGACGTGATGGAGAAGGCCTTCGGCATCGCCGGCTACGGCGTCGAGGTGCTGGAGGAGAAGTTCGGCGGCATGCTCAACGCCCTGAAGCTCGGCGCCCCCCCGCACGGCGGCATCGCGCCGGGCATCGACCGCATCGTCATGCTGCTCTGCGGCGAGCAGAACCTGCGCGAGGTCGTGCTGTTCCCCATGAACCAGCGCGCCGAGGACCTGATGATGGGCGCCCCGGCCGAGGCCACGCCGAAGCAGCTGCGCGAGCTCCACATCCGCCTCAACCTGCCCGAGAAGGGCGCCTGAGGCGGCCGTCCTCGGGCCGTCCCCGCAGGGGGAGCGGCCCGAGACCGTGGGCTCACGGGACGTCGCGCGCATGACCGTCCTCCGGCCCGCCGAGGCCCTGGCTCGCGCCGTCGCGATCCTCGCGGCGCAGGGCTTCGCGGTGGTGGCCCGCAACACCCGGGGCGACAGCGTCTATCTCAAGCCCGCGGCCTGTGCCTTCGCCCTGCGGGTCTCGAACCACGCCCGCACGCCGAAGCAGCGCAAGAACCACCCCGACGCCATCACCAGCCTCGTCCTGCGCGACCCGACCTCCGAGGCGGCTCTGGCGGAGGCGGTCGCCGTGGCGGTGCGGAATTTCAACGGCGAGCGGGCGAAGCGGGAGCGGGCGGGTCCGGCCTGATCGGGACGCCCGAGGCGCGATTCCCGACTTCCCCAAGCGCGAAAGAATGCAACTTGAGGATGTATGGTCCCTGCAGCGGCGAGATCGGACGAGCGGACCGCTGACGGTGCGATACGACGACCTGATTCAGATCGGATCTGACTGTCTCCGGCTTCGTCCGGTTCGCCACGTGGCCCTGCGCGTCCTGATCGACCGCGGTTCCCACGAGGACTTCCGTACCCCGCACGGGAGGATGGTGCGGACCTTCCTGCCGGGGGCCGATCTTCTGACGAGCCTCCTGATGCGGCGGGGGCGCTCTGCGAAACCCTGGAGCCGGAGCTTCGCGAAGACCGGTCCCCCGACATCGACGGGTTCCGGCGACGCCGCCGGATGGTCCTGAGCGTCGCCGAACCGCTGCGCGCCGGCGACCGGGCCGCGCTTGCGAAATTCCTGCACGGCTGAGAGGCGGACAACAGCCGCGGCACCAGGATCGCGCCCTACGGGGCGCCGACGCCGTTCCCCCCTGGAGGCGGCGTCGGCCTGAGCCTCAGGCTTCGGCCGGCGCGTCATCGCGAAAGTAGGGCTCCACGGGGCCCTTGAGCTTCACCGTCATCGGGTTGCCGGCCCGGTCCAGGGTCTTGCCGGCCGAGAGGCGGACCCAGCCTTCGCTGACGCAGTATTCCTCGACATTGGTCTTCTCGACGCCCTTGAAGCGGATGCCGATGCCGCGCTCGAGCATCTTCTCGTCGTAGTACGGGCTGTTGGGATTCACAGCGAGGCGGTCGGGGGGCGTGTCGGACATCGTCGCGGGCCTTGGATCGTTTCACGTCGTGCGGTGGGGACGGCGAGCGCTAGCGGGTACGGGATTCGGCGCGAGGCCGCAACGCCGGGCCGTCCGGAGCGCGCGTCGCGGGGGCGGCCAGGAACGCAATCCCCGTCGCGATGGAACAAAATCCGCCGATCGTCAGCGTCGGGCCGCGGTCCGGACGCGACAGGAATGCCCCGCCGTAGGAGTTTGTGCCGAAGGGAAAACCGGCCCGAAGAGCGGGCGGGCACGGTCGATTCGGGGTCTCCGCGCGCGGGTTGCGCCCATCCGGCAGCCGGTGCAACAGGAGCCCCCAGCGAAGATCCCGCCGATGATGGGAGACGCGCTCCGACGCCGGGGCAGCGCGCAATCCTCAGGAGGACGACCATGGGCGACAATATGTCCGACGATCTCAAGTCGGGAGCGCTCGTCTATCACCGACTGCCGCGGCCCGGGAAACTGGAGATCCAGGCGACCAAGCCGCTGGGCAACCAGCGCGACCTGGCGCTGGCCTACTCGCCCGGCGTCGCCGCCGCCTGCATGGCGATCCACGAGGATCCGCAGGAGGCCGCCACCCTCACCATCCGGCAGAACCTCGTCGCGGTGCTCACCAACGGCACGGCCGTGCTCGGCCTCGGCGACATCGGGCCGCTCGCCTCGAAGCCCGTGATGGAGGGCAAGGCCGTCCTGTTCAAGAAGTTCGCCGGCATCGACGTGTTCGACATCGAGGTCGCCCAGCACGACGTGGCCAAGCTCGTCGACGTGGTCTGCGCCCTGGAGCCGACCTTCGGCGGCATCAACCTCGAGGACATCAAGGCGCCGGAGTGCTTCGAGGTCGAGGAGCAGTGCCGGGCCCGGATGAACATCCCGGTCTTCCACGACGACCAGCACGGCACCGCGATCATCGTGGCGGCCGCCGTCCTCAACGGCCTGGAGCTCGCCGGCAAGCAGCTCTCCGACGTCCGCATCGTCACCTCGGGCGCGGGTGCGGCGGCGCTCGCCTGCCTCAACCTGCTGGTGTCGCTGGGCGCCCGCGTCGAGAACATCACCGTCACCGACATCAAGGGCGTGGTCTACAAGGGCCGGCCCGAGCTGATGGACCGCTGGAAGGACGTCTACGCCCAGGAGACGCAGGCCCGGACCCTGGCCGAGGTGATCCCCGGCGCCGACGTGTTCATCGGCCTCTCGGCCGGCGGCGTCCTGAAGCCCGAATACCTGGAAACGATGGCCGACAAGCCGCTGATCATGGCGCTGGCCAACCCCTACCCCGAGATCATGCCGGACCTGGCGCAGGAGAAGCGCCCCGACGCGATGATCTGCACCGGGCGCTCGGACTTCCCCAACCAGGTCAACAACGTCCTGTGCTTCCCCTACATCTTTCGGGGCGCCCTCGACGTCGGCGCCACCTCGATCAACGAGGAGATGAAGCAGGCCGCCGTGAAGGCGATCGCCGCGCTCGCCCGCGAGACGCCCTCCGACGTGGTCGCCCGCGCCTATGGCGGCGAGGCCCGGCCCTTCGGCCCGCGCTCGCTGATCCCGAGCCCGTTCGACCCCCGCCTGATCCTGCGCATCGCCCCGGCCGTGGCCCAGGCCGCGATGGATTCGGGCGTCGCCGGGCGGCCGCTCGAGAACATCCAGGCCTATACCGACAGCCTCGACCGCTTCGTCCACCGCTCGGGCTTCATCATGAAGCCGATCTTCTCCAAGGCGAAGGAGAACCCCAAGCGGGTCATCTACACCGAGGGCGAGGACGAGCGCGTGCTGCGCGCCGCCCAGGCGATCTGCGAGGACAAGGTCGCGCGGCCGATCCTCGTCGGCCGGCCCCGGGTGATCGAGACCCGGATCAAGCGCTTCGGCCTCTCCCTGAAGCAGGGCGTCGATTTCGACCTCATCGATCCCGAGGACGATCCGCGCTACCGCGACTACGTAGCCACCTACCTGGAGGCCGCCGGCCGGCGCGGCATCACGCCCGACGCCGCCCGCACCCTGGTGCGCACCAACAACACGGTGATCGGCGCCATCGCGGTGCGCCGCGGCGAGGCGGACGCGCTGATCTGCGGCCTCGAGGGCCGCTTCGAGACCCGCCTGCGGGTGATCCGCGACGTGATCGGCCTCGCGCCCGGCGTGCTCGATTTCGCCGCCATGAGCCTGATCGTCACCAAGGAGGGCGCCTACTTCCTCGCCGACACCCATGTGCGGCCGGATCCCAGCGCGGAGGAGATCGCCGACGTCGCCGTGGCCTGCGCCGAGCATGTCAGCCGCTTCGGCCTGACCCCGAAGATCGCGCTGCTGAGCCACTCGGATTTCGGCCAGTCGGATTCGCGTTCGGCGGTGAAGATGCGCACCGCCCTGGGCCTGATCCGCGAGCGTCGCTCCGACCTCGAGGTCGACGGGGAGATGCAGGCCGATTCCGCCCTGTCGGAGCTGATCCGCGACCGGGTGATGCCGGCCTCGCGCCTGAAGGGCGCGGCCAACGTGCTGATCCTGCCGAACCTGGATGCGGCCAACATCGCCTTCCAGTTCGCCAAGGTGCTGGCCGACGCCCTGCCCGTCGGGCCCCTGCTCATCGGCCCGGCCAAGCCCGCCCACATCCTGTCGCCCTCGGTGACCGCCCGCGGCATCGTCAACGTCACGGCCGCCGCCGTGGTCGAGGCGCAGGCGGCCGAGGTCGGCGCCAGCCCGGTGCTGGCCGAGCCCGGCGTCGGGCCGACCTCCGCCTGAGGGCGGCGACGGCGTCCGGCAAGGGCGAGACCCGCGCGCCGGACGCAGGGGCGGCGGCCGGTCCGCCGCCTCGCCCTGGCAGGCCAAATGCGCTAGCCCTTCGCACGAGGGAGCGTGCGACGGCCGGGCGCGAATCCGGCGCGCCGTCGCGGGCACGGGAGACACGGGATGCAACTCGGCATGATCGGCCTCGGCCGGATGGGCGGCAACATCGTCCGCCGGCTCCTGCGGGACGGGCACCAGGCGGTGGTCTTCGACCAGAACCCGGAGGCGGTCGCCGCCCTGGTGGCGGAGGGCGCCACGGGGGCGGACAGCCTCGAGGACTTCGTCGCCAGGCTCTCCGTGCCCCGGGCCGCCTGGGTGATGCTCCCGGCGGGCGCCATCACCGAGGCCACGGTGACGAGTCTCGGGGGCCTGATGGCCCCGGACGACGTCATCATCGACGGCGGCAATTCCTTCTACAAGGACGACATCCGCCGCGCCGCCACGCTGAAGGGCGCTGGCATCCACTACGTCGACGTCGGCACCTCCGGCGGCGTCTGGGGCCTGGAGCGCGGCTACTGCATGATGATCGGCGGCGACACGGCCGCCCTGGAGCGCCTCGACCCGGTCTTCCGGACCCTGGCGCCCGGCCTCGGCACCATCCCGAAGACCCCGGGGCGCGAGGGCCGCGATCCCCGCGCGGAGGCCGGCTACATCCATGCGGGTCCGAGCGGGGCCGGCCACTTCGTCAAGATGGTCCACAACGGCATCGAGTACGGCCTGATGCAGGCCTATGCCGAGGGCTTCGACATCCTCCGGCACGCCGATTCCGAGGACCTGCCCGAGGCCCAGCGCTTCCGGCTGAACATCGGCGACATCGCCGAGGTCTGGCGCCGCGGCAGCGTCGTCTCGTCCTGGCTCCTCGACCTCACCGCCGGGGCCCTGGCCCGGGACGAGCACCTGGAGGACTTCTCCGGCTTCGTCGCCGATTCCGGCGAGGGCCGCTGGACCCTGAACGCCGCCATCGAGGAATCCGTGCCGGCCAACGTGCTCTCGGCCGCCCTCTACGCGCGCTTCCGCTCCCGCGAGGAGGCGAGCTACGCCGACAAGCTGCTCTCGGCCATGCGCAAGGGTTTCGGCGGCCACCAGGAGCCGAAATAACCCCGCGGCGGTCGCCCGCGCGTCCGGGGGGCCGCCCCCCGGACCCGTCCCGCCCCCATCGAGGTTCCGCGCCGATGATCCCCCTGCCCGAGGCCGCCGAGATCCTGCCCGATGCCGACGCGGTGGCGGAGGCCGCCGCCGCCCGCCTCGTGGCCCTGTGCGGCTCGGCGCCGCGTCCGACCATCGCGGTCTGCCTCTCCGGCGGCTCCACGCCCAAGCGCCTCTACGCCCGGCTGAGCGGCCCGGACTACCGGGCGCAGCTGCCCTGGGAACGCCTGCACTGGTTCTTCGGCGACGACCGGATGGTGCCGTGGACGGATGCGGCGAGCAATGTCCGCATGGCGCGCGAGGCCTTCGGCGACGCGCCGATCCCGGAGGGCCACCTGCACGGGATGGACACGGGCGGAACCCCGGAGTCCGGGGCGCGCGCCTATGCCGAGACCCTGCGGGCGTTCTACGGCGCCGCCGTCCTCGATCCCGCCCGGCCCCTGTTCGACCTCGTCCTCCTCGGCCTCGGCGAGGACGGGCACACGGCCTCGCTGTTTCCGGCCAAGCCGGCCCTGGCCGAGCGGCAGGCCTGGACGGCGCCGGTGCCGGAGGCGGGGCTCGCCCCCTTCGTGCCGCGCATCACCCTCACCTTCCCGGCCCTCGCCTCGGCCCGGGAGACCCTGGTCCTCGTGACAGGAGCGGGGAAGCAGGAACCCCTGCGCCGACTCGCCCGCGGCGAGGACCTGCCCGTCCGGCACCTGCGCAGTGTTGGCCGCCTGGTCTGGCTGATCGACCAGGAGGCGGCAGGCGCCTGATCTGCGCGACATCAGAGATGCGGCGGTCCCGGCCGACGCTTCACTGACAAAAGATGTTGATTTGTCGGTATCGGTAGGCGAACACTTTCGAATTGCCGGACTGGCCCGGTTTCGCAACGCTGTGTCATGGGCGGGGAGTCTTGGGCGTGGAGTCTTCCGCAGGCCTGTCCCGCCGCCCCGCCCGTCCCCGGCGGTGGCGCCGCACCGCCCGGCACCGCATCGGACCGCTGCGCTCGATCTCCGAGGCCGCGCCGCATCCGATCCTGCGCGGCATGCGCTCAGGCGCCATCGCGGGCCTCGCCCTGGTGGCCGGCCTCGGCCTGCCCATCCTGCTGGTTCTCACCGTGAAGGCGCCCTCCCCGGCCATGGACGAGGCGCCCGCCGCCGCCCGGGTCTGGGCCGCCGAGCCGGTCGCCCGGGCCGTGGCCGAGCCCGCGCCCCCTCTCGCGCCCGCCAGGGGGCCGGCCGCGACGGCGGGAGCCGGGGTCGACGCCGGGTCGAGCCGCGACGCGCGCGGCCCGGGCCCCGCCGCCCCGCCGCCGACCTCGGGGCGTGGGGAAGGGGCGCGCTCGGCCCTCAGCCTCGACCGGATCCCGGTGCTCGACGACCCGAGCGGGGCCCTCACGATCGAGGATCCGACGGCGCCGGAAGCCAGGCCGGTGCGGCCGGCCCGCGCCGCCGCGGCCAAGCCTCCCAGAACGCCCTGACGCCGTCCGCCCAGGCCGGCGCATGACAAGACCCGCCGCGACGGGCGTCGGGCGGGTCGAAACGTCGGGGACAGGCCTCGATCAGGCCGCGCGCCGGGCCGTCGACAGGGCGTTGTCGTTGAGCGCGACGAACATGCCGGCGGAGCCCGTGTCGGCGGCCGCCGGTCCGGAGGCCTCCTCGTCCACCAGCAAGGCCAGCATCGGGCCGATGGCGACGGCGGCCAGGCCGAGAACGAACAGAGAGAGCATCGAAGTATCCCGGTTGCGGTGCGACGGAGGATTGTCGCACCGCACAACGGGGTTTGGTATGCCACATACCGCAAGGCGGTCATGCAACCGGGGCCGGCCTCGACGGCCGGCAAGCGACGGTGGGGCCGCGAAGGTCGGGACGATCGCTCGGACGAGGTCGGTCGCTTCCGCGGCCCCGATCCCGCGATCATCGGTGCAGCGGCTCGGGGACGATCGGCGGCAGCGGCAGCAGGTAGTAGCCGCCGACCAGCAGGATGGCCGACAGGACGAGGCCGAGGGAGGAGACGTACAGCACGGCGAACACGTCGCGATTGAAGTCCGCCGTCTGCAGCACGACGATCGCGAAGGGAATGCTCACCAGGGCGAGGAGGACGGAGAGGACCATCGCGGAACCTTTGCTCGAAACCTTGCCCGGAATGTTGCCCGGTGGGGGCCCGCCCGACACCGCTCGGGATCGCCCGGGGGCGGACGGCTTCGAGCCGGGCTCCGGGCCCGGCTCGAGAGGGGGACGTCGCGTCGGGCCGGGCGCGGCGGGACGCCCGGGGATGCCCCGGCCCGGGGGCCGGGGCGCGGGCGGGTCAGGCGTGCGCCAGGGCGCCGGCCGGCTGGGCCACGCCTTGCGCGGCGTGGTGGCGCTTCAGCATCGGCCGCAGCACGGCGATGGCGAGGAAGGCCGCGACGAGGTCCATCACCGCCACGGTGTAGAGCACCGTCGCCCAGGTCCCGGTCGCCTGCATCAGCAGGTTGCCCACCGGCACGAACAGCGCGGCGAAGCCCTTGGCGCAATAGAGCACGCCGTAGATCTTGCCGATGTGCTTGGAGCCGAAGGTGTCGGCGGCGGTGGCGCTGAACAGGGAGTAGACCTCGCCCCAGGCCAGGAACACGATGCCCGAGAGGATGACGAAGGCCCACGGGTTGGTGCCGAAGTAGCCCAGCGCGACGATGCCGATCCCCTCCATGGTGAAGGCGATGAACATCGTCTTCTCGCGCCCGATCCGGTCGGAGACGTAGCCGAAGAGCGGACGCGAGATGCCGTTCATGATCCGGTCGAGCATCAGCGCGAAGGGCAGCGCGGCCATGGCGAAGAAGTACAGGTTGACCTGGAATTCCTTGACGCCGAGATCCTGCGCGATGACGCCGAGCTGGGCCACCGCCATCAGGCCGCCCGTGACCGTGCAGGTGAACATCAGCAGCATCACCCAGAACACCGGCGTGCGCAGGGCCTCGCGCAGGGTGTAGTCGCGCCGGGTCTGCAGCACCTTGGTGGAGAAGGTGACCTCGCCCTTGGACGGTGCGCGCAGGCCGATGGCCGCCAGCATGATGATGCCGCCCTGGATCAGCCCGAAGATGAAGAAGGCCTGGGCGTAGCTGCCCTGCGAAATCATGTTGGCGATCGGGATGATCGTCAGGGCCGAGCCCGCGCCGTAGCCGCCCGCCGTCAGGCCGACCGCGAGGCCGCGCTTGTCCGGGAACCACTTCAGGGCGTTGTTGATGCAGGTGGCGTAGACGCAGCCGACGCCGATGCCGCCCGCCACCGAGCCGGCATAGAAGCCGGTGAGCGAGGTGGCGTAGGAGTTGATGACCCAGGCCAGGCCCGTCATCAGGCCGCCGAACATCACCACGCGGCTCGGGCCGTACTTGTCGATGAAGTAGCCCTCGATCGGAGTCAGCCAGGTCTGGACCACGACGAAGATCGTGAACGCGACCTGGATCGCCGCGCGATCCCAGCCGAAGGTCTTCTGGATCTCGGGGACGAAGAGTGTCCAGGCATATTGTATATTGGCAGCGGCGACCATGCAGGCCACGCCGAGAATCAGTTGCAACCATCGATTGACGGATGGTTTCGTTGCGGGGGGCGCGGCAGCAGTCATCGCCATGAGCTCGTTTCCTCGTTCTGCTTGGGACGGGATGCGTTGTGTTGAAGATCCCGATTGGAATGCTCGATTGCGGCCCGCACGCCTGAGGCGAATCCTATGGTTCATTTGTCGGGCAGCACACCTGCATTATTTGGTATGCCACGGATCGGTGCAAGCAGAATAATGCTACGACGGGGCGGGATTTTTCGGGATTAAACGGGCCGCTGGGCGCGTTTATCGCCTCTGACCGAGGTTGTGCGGAATCCGTTCCTGATTAGGACGCGGCTGGCCGGCGGATCATCGCTGGCGGCGGGGCACAATGCTGTCCTGTGCCTGTCGTGACGGCGGCTTTTCCCGGGAAAGCCTTCGAAAGAGGCTGGAGGCCGCGCGGTCCGGCCGCGGATCCCTAGCGGGGCAGGCGCAGGAGCCGCGGCCGCCAGATGCCCAGGACGACGTTCGCCGTGGCCACCGCCAGCAACACCCAGAGCGTCCCGCGCTCCGGCCCGAGGCTGGCCGCCAGGGTGGCGGGATCGACCCGTCCCGCCAGCGCCAGGGCGCTCTGCTCCGCCTCCTGGCGCATCGGCCCCTGCACGTAGACGAGCACGCCCTCGAACATCAGCACCCCGGTGGCGAGCTTCAGCCAGGCCCAGCCCGCGTTGAGGAAGCCGCGGTTCAGGGTCATGGCCAGCAGCCCGGAGACCAGGGTCAGCGCCAGGCTCGGCAGGACGATCCAGGTGGCGACCGCCCCCATGGCGGCCCGTGCCGCGGCGTAGCCGTCGAGGGCGCTCGGCGGCGGCGCCGCGCCGAGCATGACGACGAGGGCCGCCATCGCGCCCAGAAGGCCGGTCGACCCCATCGTGTGGAGGAACTTCATCAGGCGTCGCGTCACGCGTCCGGCCCCCGGCTCAGGATCGACCGATCCTAGCCCGGACGGACGGCGCGGCGGTAGCCGGCGCGCGCCTACTACCCAATCCGGCGGATCCCTTCGGGATGGCGGATGTGGGCTTCGCGCACGCGCCGCGCTGGCTTGCCGATCCGGGCACCGCTTCGATCGAGCGGAGCCCGGATCAGCCGTCCCGGTCGGGCGCCACGTGGATCCGGGCGCCGGCCTCGGCCAGGCGCCGCAGCTCCTCGCGCGGCTCCGGCGAATCCGTCACCAGGGTCCAGTCGCGCGGAAGCGGCGCCCAGGCGGTCTGCTCGGCCCGGCCGAGCTTGCCCGCATTGGCCAGCACGATCACCTCGCGCGCCTGGCGCATCATGAGGGACTTGAGGGCGACCTGGTCGAGGCTCGCCTCGCACAGGCCGCGCCCGGCCACGACGCCGTCGGCGCTGACGATCGCCCGGTCCGCCGTCATCAGGCGCAGGGCCTCGATGGCGAGGGGGCCGACGGTGCTCATGCTGGTGGCCCGGAGCGCGCCCCCGAGGACGACGAGGTCGAGGTCCGGCGCCTCGGCCAGGAAGGGCAGCAGCGCGAGGTTGTTGGTGATGATCCGCAGTCGCCGCTTGGCCAGGAGCTGGCCGAAGGCCGCCACCGTCGAGCCGGCGTCGAGGATCAGCGTGTCCCCGTCCGCCACGAGGTCGAGGGCGGCGCGGGCGATCGCCCGCTTCTCCGCGCCGTTCACGGCGAGCCGCTCGGTCAGGGTGGTCTCGGGCGGGTGGCGCGTCAGGATCGCCCCGCCATAGGTCCGGCGCACGGCCCGGGTGGCGGAGAGGTGCTGGAGGTCGCGGCGGACCGTGGAGGCGGAGACCTTCAGGCGGGCCGCCACGTCGTCGACGTCGATCTCGCCGACGCTCAGCGCCTCCAGCAGCAACGCCCGACGCTCCTGGCTGCGCATCGACATGGGTTCGTGGCTCTCCCGGCTTCGATCCCTCGTCATGGCCGAGGTCGCGGCCGCTGGCCAGGGCGTTTCGCCCGGATCGGCGGCGACGCGACAGGACCCACGCGGTCTCAGGCGGCGATCGATTTCGGCGCGAGGTCGACGGCCTGGCGCAGGGCCTCGATCAGGCTGCGCTCGTCCGCGATCCCCGTGCCGGCGATGTCGAAGGCCGTGCCGTGGTCGACGGAGGTGCGGATCACCGGCAGGCCCACGGTGATGTTCACCCCCGCCTCGAGTCCCAGGACCTTGATCGGGCCGTGGCCCTGATCGTGGTACATGGCCACCACCATGTCGTAGTCGCCGCGCCCGGCGAGGAAGAACAGCGTGTCGGCGGGCAGCGGTCCGCGCACGTCCCAGCCCTTCGCCCGGCAGGCCGCGATGGCCGGGGCGATCTTCTCCGCCTCCTCGCCCCGCCCGAACAGGCCGTTCTCGCCCGCATGGGGATTGATGGCGCAGACGCCGATCTTCGGATCGGCGAGGCCCGCCTTCACCAGGACGGCGTGGCCGCGGGCGATGACGCGCTCGACGAGGCCGGGCTCGATCTTCGCGATGGCGTCGATGAGGCCGATATGGGTGGTGACGTGGATCACCCGCAGCTTGGGCGAGACCAGCATCATCGAGACCTCCGGCGTGCCGGTGAGGTGGGCGAGGAGCTCGGTGTGGCCGGGGAACCTGTGGCCGGCGGCGTGGAGCGCCTCCTTGGACAGGGGCGCCGTGCAGATGCCCTGGGCCTGCCCGGCCTGGACCACCGCCACGGCCTTCTCGATGTAGCGGTAGGCCGCCTCCCCGGCGACCGGCGAGACCTGCCCGAACGGCAGGTCGGCGGGCACGACCTTGAGGTCGAGGCACTGCACAGCGCCGCCGTCGAAATCCGCCTCCCCGGCCGCCGACAGGGCATCGACCGTCAGGCCGGAGCCGACGATCCGGCCGGCCTGCCGCAGGCGCTCGGCGTCGCCGATGACCAGGGGCCGGCACGTCGCCTGGACGTCGGCATGCCCCAGAGCCTTCATGATGATCTCCGGCCCGATGCCGGCGGGGTCGCCCATGGTGATCGCGAGCGTGGGGCGGGTCATGAGAAGCGTCCTTCGAGTCGGGCGGCGCGCAGGCGCTCGCGAATGCGGATGAGGGAGTCGGCGTCGCCGAAAGCGCCGGCCTTGGTGGCGACCGGCACGGCGAGGCGCCCCAGGGTCAGGCCGAGGGAGACCCCCGGCTCGATCTCGTCGACGAGGCGGATGCCGTCGACGCCGAAGCGCGCCAGCAGCGCCGCGGCGGTCTCGCCGCCGGTGGCCGCCACGGCACCGATCCGGCAGGCCACCGGGTCGAGGGCTTCGGCGAGGCCCCGGGCCAGGCGCGGTCCGAGGGCCATGTCGGGCTCGCCCGCGGTGGTGATCTCCACCAGGGCGTCGCCCCCGGCCTCGAGGATGGCGGCGACGCGGTCGGCGAAGGCGGCCCGGGCCGGGCCGTCGACGAGCAGCGTCCCCGGGTCCACGGGCAGGTGGGTGACGCCGTCCCGTCCGGCAAGCCGGCGGGCGGCCGCGCGGCTGGCGGCGGCCAGCGAGCCGACCACGATCAGGCTGCCGAAGCGGCTCGGCGCGTGGGACGGGGGCTGCATCGCCGGTGCCGCCGGGAGGGCGGCGAGCGCATGGGCGAGGCCCGCGCTGCCGATGAAGAACGGGGCCGGCGCCAGGGACAGGCCCGCCGCCGCGATCCGGTCGAGGTCGGCCTCGGTCTCGGCATCGCAGACCGCGACGGCCGGCCCCGTCGCGGCGATTCGGGCCAGCTCCGCGGCCAAGTCGGCGACCAAGTCGGCGGCCAAGTCGCCGCCGCGGCCGGTCCCGCGCACGGTAGCGAGCGACACCGTCTCGCTGCGGATCCCCGCGCCGGCGAGGATGGCCCGGAGGTCGGCGCTCGCGTAGGTGTGGTCGCGCCGCCAGACCTCCGCCGCCTCCAGGGGGCGGCCGTCGACCCGGACCCGGCCCTCCAGGGTGGTCCGGCCGGTGGCCGGGAAGGCCGGGGCGCAGATCCCGAAGGCGGACCCGGTCCGGGCCGCCAGGACCGCCAGGGTGGCGGCGGTCTCGGCGGCGGGCTGGCCCCGGAGGGTCGAATCGATCTTCTTGAACAGGACCCGGTCCGGCGCGAACCAGCGCGCCAGCAGGGCGGCGTGCCGCGCCGCCGCCGCGTCCCCGGACAGGCCGCGGCTGTCGGCGTCGTAGGCCAGCACCGCGAGGTCCCGGTCGGCGATGCCCGCGGCCTCCCCCCAGGTCACCGCCGCGTCGAGGCCGCGCCGCCCGAAGGCGATGGCGCAGTCGGCCGCCCCCGTCAGGTCGTCGGCGAGGATGAGCCAGCGGCGGGCCGAATCGGCGGCGGTCATGTCAGCGGCCGGCGACGGGCTGCGCGGGGGCCGCGACCTCCGGGCTCCCGGTCTCGGCCTCGGCCTCGCCGCCGCCGAAGCGCCGGGACGCCCAGGCGGTGGCGATCGGCACCAGGATCGCCGTCACGACGACGCAGGCCGCCACCAGGATCGTCGCCGGTCCGGCGGCCTCGGCATAGGCCGGGTTGGCCGAGGCGACGATCGCCGGCACGGCGGCGGCGTTGCCCGCCGTCGAGGCCGCCGCGATCCCGGCGACGCCGGTCCCCCCCGTGAGCCGGTCGGCGAAGAACAGCGGGATGCCGGTGACCACCACCACGGCGACGCCCATGGCGAGGCCGAGCAGGCCGGCCTGCCAGACCTTGGTCAGGTCGAGGCCGGCCCCCAGGGCGAAGGCGAAGAACGGGATCATCACGGGGATCGCCCGGCTGAGGAAGGCGCGCATCTCCCGGTCGAGGTTGCCGATGATCATGCCGACGAGGAGCGGCAGGATCGCGCCCACCAGGGTCTGCCAGGGAAAGGCCGAGAGTCCGGCGACGCCGAGGGTCACCATGGTGAGGAACGGCCCGCTCTCCAGGGACATCACCGTGTAGGCCCCGACGTCGCGGGGGCGGCCGTACTGGCCCATCAGGGCCATGTAGAGGCCCCCGTTGGTGTCGTTCATGGCGGCGACCACCGCCAGGGTGGAGAGGCCCGCGAACATGCCGGCCGCGACGGGCGCCTCGCCGAGGACCTGCCCGAAGACCAGCCCCAGCAGGATGGCGATGCCGACCTTCACGACCAGCAGGGTGCCGCCCTTCTTCATGATGTAGGGCGTCGCGCGGAAGTCGATGCTGGCGCCCATGCAGACGTAGAAGACCGCCAGGATCGTCAGGGCGCCGGAGAAGAGCGCGCCCGTGAACGAGCCGAACAACTTCGGGGTGCCGGGAAAGAAGGTGGCGATCAGGGCGCCGGCCAGGAGCGGCACCACCATCATGCCGCCGGGCACCGCCTCGATGGCCCGCTTGATCGGAATCTGCATGCGCGTCTCCTCCGTGCGCGTTTCGCGCAATTTTTTCGCTTTTGACGATTTTTTTCGTCGCACGCGACCGGAAATCGACCGCAACGATTCGCTCATTCTGCGCATAACGCGCATGACGTCAACAATTTTGCGTGATACGCGCAATCTTGAGCGGGCGCCCTGGCGGCGCATCCCGTCGAGGCCGAATCGCTTCGCGGCCCGCCATCTCCGCCGTCGGGGGCGCGCCTCAGGACAGCAGGCCGGGGAGCGCCAGGGCGGTGGTGGTGACGCCGATGGCGGCGAGCAGCGCCAGGACGAGGGCGCGGAACCGGCGCTGGTCGATCTGCGCGAACAGCGACAGTCCGGCCAGCACGCTGACGAGGACGATGGGGAGGCCGAGGGCGAGGTCGCCCAGGAGCTCGGGCGGGAACGGGTTGAGCACGGCCAGGATCGC
The DNA here is from genome assembly GCF_059816145.1 of Methylobacterium sp. 001424705. Taxonomy (NCBI): domain Bacteria; kingdom Pseudomonadati; phylum Pseudomonadota; class Alphaproteobacteria; order Hyphomicrobiales; family Methylobacteriaceae; genus Methylobacterium; species Methylobacterium sp. 001424705. Next base: position 35,411 of record NZ_JCBANU010000029.1, read on the forward strand.
CAGGGACCAGACCTGCAGGACCAGGGTGAAGCTCTGGTAGACCGCCCGCTGCATGCGCGGGTCCCAGCCGCGCACCAGGCTCCAGGCGGTGGGAAGCGCGCCCGACAGCCCGGCGATGCCGCCGAGGATGCCGCCGAGGAAGCCCACGGCGCCGTCGCTCCAGGCATTGCCGAACGACACCCGGAAGTCGCTGCGCAGCAGCGCCACGCCGGCGCTGTAGAGGATCAGGAAGACCCCGATCAGCACCTTGATCAGAGCGGGGTTGAGATCGTTCAGGAGGTAGATGCCGATCGGCGCCCCGAGGAGGCCGGGGCCGATCATCGCCAGGGCCGTCGCCCGCGGCGGCAGGGTCCGCAGCCGCATCACCGACAGGGCCTGCGAGAGGATGCTGCAGGTCAGCACCAGGGCCGTCGCCTCGACGGGCGCCCGGATCGACAGCAGGGTGCCGGAGGCCACCAGGGCGAAGGCGAAGCCCGTCAGGCCGGAGATGAGGCCGGCGCAGCTCAGGCACAGGACGATCTGGAGGGTCTCGCTCACGCTGCGTCTCGGTCTGCCGGGAAATCGTCGGGGTGCGTGACGGCCGGACCGCACGACGCGAGTACTTATGTCTTATATAAGATTACCGCGGGATCAAGCTGGTGCCTGCCTGGACGGCGCGCTCCGGAGGCTGAGGCGATACGCTGGAGTTCGTTCCCCCCGCCCGGATCCCCGGTCGAGACAGATTCGCCTCGCGGATTGACGTCGGAAAATCTCATGTCTTATATAAGACTCAGTCGCCGCAAAGAGCCGACGGCTTCACCCAGGAGGATCTCGGAATGAACAGCCACGCCGGATCGGGCGAGGGGCGGACGAAGCCGCACCTTCTCGCCCACAGCCCGCTGGACAACGTCGCCGTCGCGGTCATCGAGGGCCTGCGTGCCGACACCGATGCGTTCGGCGTCATCACCGAGGACGATTCGACCTTCGCGGTGCATGTCCGCCACGACATCCCGATCGGCCACAAGGTGGCGCTCACCGACCTGAAGGCCGGCGATACGGCCATCAAGTACGGCCAGGACATCGGCAAGATCGTCCAGGACGTCGCCAAGGGCGAACACGTCCATGTCCAGAACCTCAAGACGAAGCGCTGGTGAGGTCGCGATGCCCGGAGAGACCATCATGAACGCCCCCGAGACCACCTCCCCCTTCGTCGGCGGAGCCCCCGACCAGTTCGCCACCGGCGCCCTCGGCGCCGCCCGCCCCTCGGCGGACATCGCGGCCGCCACCTTCATGGGCTGGCGCCGCGAGAACGGCCGCGTCGGCGTGCGCAACCACGTCGTCCTCCTGCCCCTGGACGATCTCTCGAACGCCTCCTGCGAGGCGGTCGCCAACCTCGTCAAGGGCACGATGGCCCTGCCCCACGCCTATGGCCGCCTGCAGTTCGGCGAGGATCTCGAGCTCCATTTCCGCACCCTGATCGGCATCGGCTCCAACCCGAACGTCGCCGCCGTGGTGGTGATCGGCATCGAGGACCAGTGGACCAACCGGATCGTCGAGGGCATCGCCAAGACCGGCAAGCCCGTGGTCGGCTTCGGCATCGAGGGGCACGGCGACATCGCCACCATCGCCAAGGCGAGCTACCAGGCCAAGCGCTTCGTGCAGTGGGCGACCGAGCTGCCCCGCGAGGAATGCCCGATCTCGGACCTCTGGATCTCGACGAAGTGCGGCGAGTCCGACACCACCACCGGCCTGTCCTCCTGCCCCACCGTGGGCAACCTCTACGACAAGCTGATCCCGCAGGGGATCTACGGCGTGTTCGGCGAGACCTCGGAGATCACCGGCGCCGAGCACCTCTGCCGCGAGCGCGCCGCCACGCCGGAGATCGGCGACAAGTGGTTCGCCATGTGGAAGTCCTACCAGGACGACGTCATCGAGGCCCACAAGACCGACGACCTCTCGGATTCCCAGCCGACCAAGGGCAACATCCTCGGCGGCCTGAGCACCATCGAGGAGAAGGCGCTCGGCAACCTCGAGAAGATCGGCCACGACTGCCGCTACATCGACGCGCTGCAGCCGGCCGAGTCCCCCGCCCGGGGACCGGGCCTGTACTACATGGACACCTCCTCGGCGGCGGCCGAGTGCGTGACCCTGATGGCGGCGGCGGGCTACGTGGTCCACACCTTCCCCACCGGCCAGGGCAACGTCATCGGCAACCCGATCGTCCCGGTGATCAAGATCACCGGCAACCCACGCACGGTGCGCACCATGGGCGAGCACATCGACGTCGACGTCTCGGGCGTGCTCACCCGGGAGATGACCATCCCGCAGGCCGGCGACGCCCTGATCGACATGGTGGTGCGGACCGCGAACGGACGGCTCACGGCCGCCGAATCCCTCGGCCACCGCGAGTTCGTGATGACGAAGCTGTACCGGAGCGCCTGACCGGCGGCCTCTCCCGCCGCGTTCCGGCCTGGAACGCGGCGTCCCGCCCCGACGCCATCGGGGTTTTCGCGAAGGCGGAGTTTTTTCGCGAAGGGATGAAGACCGCGCAGCGGCGCATCCCGTTCGAAGCGCGCGTGGGAGGAATGCCGATGCGGTTCGCGCCAATGAAATTCTTGCGATCGATCTACGGCCAGGTCCTGATCGGCATCGCCCTCGGCATCGTCGTGGGCGTGCTGGCCCCCGGCTTCGCCGTCGGCCTGAAGATCCTCGGCGACATGTTCATCAACCTGATCAAGATGGTCGTCGGGCCGGTGATCTTCTGCACGGTGGTGGTCGGCATCGCCCATGTGGGCGACATGAAGAGCGTCGGCCGCATGGGCCTGAAAACCCTCGTGTACTTCGAGGTCTCGACCACCGTGGCCCTCGGCGCCGGCCTCCTCTTCGTCAACCTGCTGCGGCCGGGCGACGGCATCAACGCCACGGTGGAGAGCCTGGACGCCCAGAGCGTCGCCACGATCGCCGGCAAGGCCCACGCCCAGAGCGTGATGGAGATCATCGCCAACATCATCCCGCACAGCGCTGTCGACGCCTTCGCCAAGGGCGACCTGCTGCAGGTGATGTTCTTCTCCGTGCTGGTGGGGATGGGCCTCGCCGCCATGGGGCCAAAGGGGCAGTTCCCCCTCCGGGTCATCCACGCCTTCGGCGAGATCCTGATGAAGGTCGTGGGCATCATCATGCGCTTCGCCCCCATCGGGGCGTTCGGGGCCATGGCCTTCACCATCGGCAAGTTCGGCCTCGGCATCCTGGCCCAGTACGGGATGCTGATCCTGTCCCTCTACCTGACCTTCTTCGTGTTCATCGTGCTGTTCCTCGGCGGCGTGATGCGGTTCTACGTAGGCCTGAGCCTGTGGAAGCTGTTCCTCTACGTCCGCGAGGAGATGTTCATCCTGCTCGGCACGACCAGCACGGAATCGGTCCTGCCGCGCCTGATGGCCAAGCTCGGCGGACTCTCCGTCGAGAAGGGCGTCACCGGCCTGGTGATGCCGGCGGGCCTGTCCTTCAACATGGACGGCTCGTGCATCTACCTCACCATGGCGATCGGCTTCATCGCCCAGGCGCTCAACATCCCGCTCACCTGGGAGCAGGAGCTCGGGATCCTCGCCATCGCGCTGGTGACCTCGAAGGGGGTGGCCGGGGTCGCCGGGGCCATCCTGTTCGTGCTCGCCGCCACCCTGCAGGCGTCCCAGCTCCTCCCCGTCGCCGGCATCGCGCTGATCATCGGCGTCGACCGCATCCTCAACGAGCTGCGCTGCATCACCAACGCCATCGGCAACATGGTGGCGACCCTGGTGATCGCCCGCTGGGAGGGCAAGATCGACCTCGCCCATGCCCGCGCCGTCCTCGACGGACGCATCCAGCCCGACCTCGACAGCCTGGACGAGCCGGACGAGGCGATGGCGGAGGCGCCCGCCCCCACCGCCCCGAGCCCGGCCCGCCACCGGGCGATGCCCGCCGCGATCCCCGCCACCTGACGGGCCGCGTCCCCGCAAACCGGAGGCCCAGCGCCGTGACACCATCCACCCTGACGCCCTCAGAGACGACGACATCCCGAACCGGCCGCGTGCCGAAGGTCGTGATCGCCGAGTTCATGGACGAGGCCGCCATCGCGGCCGAGCTCGGCGGGTTCGCGACCCTGTACGACCCGGCCCTGGTCGACCGGCCGGAGGACCTGCGGGCGGCGCTGGCCGATGCGGACGCCCTCGTGGTCCGCAACCGCACCCAGGTGAGCGCGGCCCTCCTGGCCGCCGCCCCCGACCTGAAGGTGGTCGGGCGCCTCGGCGTCGGCCTCGACAACATCGACCTCGCGGCCTGCCGGGCCCGCGGCGTCGCCGTCTATCCCGCCACCGGCGCCAACGACGTCGCGGTGGCCGAGTACGTGATCGGCACCGCCATGCTCCTCCTGCGCGGCGCCTACGGGGCCAGCGCCGCGGTGGCGGCCGGGACCTGGCCGCGCAATGCCCTGATGGGCCGGGAGATCTCGGGCAAGCGCCTCGGCCTCGTCGGCTTCGGCGCCATCGCCCGCGAGACCGCCCGCCGTGCCCTCGCCCTCGGGATGGAGGTCTCGGCCCACGACCCCTTCCTGCCGGCCGACGACCCGGCCTGGCGGCCGGATTGCGGTTTGGTGGCGCGCGCCGATCTCGCCGGGCTCATCGCCGAAAGCGACGTCCTGTCCCTGCACGTGCCGCTGACGCCCGAGACCCGGGGGATGATCGATGCGGACGCCCTCGCCCGGATGCCCGCCGGGGCGGTGCTCATCAATGCCGCCCGGGGCGAGGTGGTCGACGGCGCGGCCGTGGCGGCGGCTTTGCGGGCCGGGCATCTCGGCGGGGCCGCCCTCGACGTCTTCCCGCAGGAACCCCTCGCGGCCGCCGCGGGCGCCCTCTTCCGCGACGTGCCCAACCTCATCCTGACGCCGCACATCGCCGGGGTGACCCGGGAATCGAACGTGCGCGTGTCCCGCGTCACGGCCCAGGCCGTGCGCCGCCACCTCTCCGAGGACTGAAACGCCATGACCACCCTGAGCCTCGCCGCCGCCCACGCCCTCGTCAGCGAGGCCCTGGTCCGCTGCGGAACCCGCGCGCCCGCTGCCCGCAGCGTCGCCCGCGCCCTCGTGGGCGCCGAGGCCGACGGGCTGAAGGGCCACGGGATCTCGCGGGTGGCCGCCTATGCGGCCCAGGTCCGGGCCGGCAAGGTGGTGGGCGACGCCGCGGTCGCGGTGAGCCGACCCCGGCCCGGGCTCCTCGCCGTCGATGCCGCCCACGGCTTCGCCTACCCGGCCCTCGACGCGGTGGTGGAGCAACTCCCGGCCGTGGTCCGTGCGCAGGGCGTCGCGGCGGCCGGCATCCGGCGCTCGCACCATTGCGGCGCGGCCGGCCGTCCCGTCGAGGCCCTGGCCGAGGCCGGGCTCGTGGCGATCCTGCTGGCCAACACCCCCGCCGCCATGGCGCCCTGGGGCGGATCCCGGGCGGTGTTCGGGACGAACCCCCTCGCCTTCGCCTGCCCCCTGCCCGGCCGCGCGCCGATCGTGGTCGACCTGTCCCTGTCGAAGGTGGCCCGCGGCGCGATCATGGCCGCCCGCCAGCGCGGCGAGGCCATCCCCGAGGGCTGGGCCCTCGATGCCGCGGGCGCGCCGACCACCGACCCGGCCGCGGCCCTGAAGGGCACCATGGTGCCGCTCGGCGACGCCAAGGGCACGGCGCTGGCCCTGATGGTGGAACTCCTCGCGGCCGGCCTGACCGGCGGGCGCTTCGCCGGCGAGGCGAGCTCGTTCCTCGACGCCGAGGGCGATCCGCCGGGCACCGGGCAGCTCGTCATCGCCCTCGCGGCGGATGCCTTCGGCCCCGGGGCGCTGGCCCGGTTCGCGGAGCTCGCCGGCTCCATCGAGGCGCAGGACGGGGCCCGCCTGCCCGGGGCCCGCCGCCTCGCCCTCCGGGCCCGGGCCGAGGCCGAGGGGCTCGCCGTCCCGGACGCCCTCGTGGCCGAGATCGAGGCGCTCTGACGATGAAGGCCGCCCTCCCGAGCGGGACCCGCCCCCGGCCGCCGGCCCTGCGGATCGACCGATTGCCCGGAGCGGGGCTCGGCCTTAACGAGGGACGGGACACCGTGCTGGGAAACCTCTCCTTTCCTCCGCCCACGCCCGGGGAGCAGCGGCGCACCGACATGGAACGCACAGGTGGGAATGCGGTGGGTTTCCGGCCGCTCTATCGGCAGGTCTACGACACGCTCCTGCGCCGCCTCGCCGACGCCGTTTGGCAGCCGGGCCAGATCCTGCCCAGCGAGGGCGTGCTGGCGGCCGAGCTCGGCGTCAGCCAGGGCACGGTCCGCAAGGCCCTCGACGCCCTCACCGCCGACAGCCTGCTGGTGCGCCGCCAGGGGCGCGGCACCTTCGTGGCCGAGCACGACGACAAGCAGAGCGTCTTCCGCTTCTTCAAGCTGCGCCCCGACGGGGCGGTGGCCGGCACCCCGACCAGCCGCGTCGTGGCGATCGCGGAGGCCGCGGCCACCATCGACGAGCGCGACCGGCTCGCCCTCCTGCGCAACGCGCGCGTGGTGCGGCTGGAGCGGGTGCGCGCCCTCGACGGACGGATCTGCCTCGTCGAGACGATCGCCGTGCCGTCGAGCCTGTTCCCCGGCCTGGCCGCGATGGAGCTCCCGAACACGCTCTACAGCCTCTACGCGACCCGGTTCGGCATCACGATCGCCACCGCGCACGAGCGCCTGAAGGCGATCGCCCTGGCCCCCGACAAGGCGCCCCTGCTGGGGGTGCCGGCGGGGATTCCGGTGCTCGAGGTCGACCGGGTCGCCGTCGATCTCGAGGACCGGCCGGTGGAGTGGCGCCTGTCGACCTGCCTCACCGAGGACATCCACTACGCCTCCGTCCTGCGCTGACCGCGCGGGACGCCTTCAGCCGGACGGGAGAGACCGGGATGACCGAGACCGATCGCAGAACGCTCCTCCGGCAGGCCGGGGCCGGCCTGCTCGCGGCGTCCGGCGCCGCCCTGGCGCCCTGGGCGGCCCGGGCCGGCGAGGTCGTCACCCTGCCCTTCGGCAACGGCGAGCGCCCCCTGGTGGCCTATCCGGGCAAGCGCCCGCTCCTGCAGATGACGGCGCGGCCGCCGCAGCTCGAGACGCCCTTCGCGGTGTTCGACGAAGGGGTGATCACGCCGAACGACGCCTTCTTCGTTCGCTACCACCTCGCCGACATTCCGACCGCGATCGATCCCGAGGCCTTCCGCCTGACGGTGTCGGGGCATGTGGACGGACCGGTCGGGCTGTCGCTGGCCGCCCTGAAGGCGATGCCGTCCGTCGAGATCGTCGCGGTCAACCAGTGCTCGGGCAATTCGCGTGGCTTCGTCGCGCCGCGGGTCGCCGGCGGGCAGCTCGCCAACGGCGCCATGGGCAACGCCCGCTGGACCGGCGTGCCCCTGAAGGCCGTGCTCGACCGGGCGGGCGTGAAGGCCGGGGCGGTGCAGGTCGTCTTCGAGGGCCTCGACGGCCCGGTCCTGCCCGAGACCCCGGACTTCGCCAAGGCGCTCGCCATCGACCATGCCCGCGACGGCGAGGTGATGCTGGCCTGGGCCATGAACGGCGAGGACCTGCCCTGGCTCAACGGCTATCCCTTGCGCCTCGTGGTGCCGGGCTTCTACGGCACCTACTGGGTCAAGCACCTCAACGCGATCACGGTGACGGACAAGCCTTACGAGGGATTCTGGATGCGCGCGGCCTACCGCATCCCGGACAATGCCTGCGCCTGCGTCGAGCCCGGCCAGACCCCCAAGGCCACCGTGCCGATCAACCGCTTCGCCATCCGCTCCTTCGTCACCAACCTGGCCGACGGGGCCGCGATCCCGGCCGGCCGGACGGCGTTGCGCGGCATCGCCTTCGACGGCGGTTCGGGCATCCGGGCGGTGGCGGTCTCCACCGATGACGGGCGAAGCTGGACGGAGGCGAACCTCGGCCCCGATCTGGGGCGCTATGCGTTCCGGCCCTGGACCCTGTCGGTCGACCTCCCCGCGGGGGCGCATGCCCTCCGGGTCCGGGCGACGGGCCAGGACGGCGCCACCCAGCCGATGGAACCGCGCTGGAACCCGCCGGGCTACATGCGCAACGTCGTCGAGACCGTCCGGGTGCAGGCCGCATGAGGAGAGACAGGATGACCGTGCGTTCCCGCGCGGCGGCGCTGGCCGCCACCGGCCTCCTGGCCGGACTTTGGGCCGGCCTGCCGGCCGCCGCCGCGCCCCGGACCTACGACCTGCCGGAGCCGACCGCGCAGCTGCGCTCGGCCCCCGGCCACGAGGCCGGCCGCGCGTCAGCCGAGGCCCATTGCCAGAGCTGCCACGGGGTGGACTACATCGCGATGCAGCCGCCGGGCCAGGGCGCGGCCTTCTGGACCAGCGAGGTGACGAAGATGCGCAAGGTCTATCGCGCCCCGGTCGACGAGGCGGACGGCAAGGCCATCGCGGACTACCTCGCGGCGGCGTACTAGGCGTCGGACCGAATGACGGACGCCGCACCGGGCGGCGCCGGACCCTTACAGGATGGCGGTGATGAAGGCGGCAACCTGCGCATGAGCGTTCGCGACCATCTGCGCCACCGGCTCGTCGGCCAGGTAGACGCGGCTCGCCGTCAGAGTTGCGGCGACCAGCCAGAAGCCGATCACGGCGACGCTGCGCGCCCGACGGTCGCCCGCGGTGGGGGCGCCCTGGCACGCGATCTCGACGGGCTCGCCGAAGGGATCGTAGGCCATCGCTGCGTTGTCGGACCGGTTGCTCATGGGGGTGAATGTCGCGCTTCGACCCTGCCCAATCAATGGATGGGTTTTGCGAAGATTTTCGCCACGGGAGAGCATTGTTCTCGCGGCCGTGCCCGGGGCAGAATTTCCTTCCGATTGCCTCGCGGAAAGGCAGCATGAGCACCAAGAGCATCACGACGGCCCCCGCCGGAGCGGGCAAGCCGGAGGCCGCCGGTGGCCGGATCGCCTCCCTGGTGCCCGGCCTCTGCGTCTGCCTCGCCGTCACGGCGGCGGCCCTGGCCGTCCAGGCCCTGGAGGAGCGCGCCACGGGCCACCCCTACGTCGAGGCCCTGGTCATCGCGATCCTGCTGGGGATCGCGCTGCGCACCCTGTGGAGCCCGGGCGAGCGCTTCCGGGCCGGCATCGCCTTCTCGGCCAAGCAGGTGCTCGAACTGGCCGTCACCCTGCTCGGCGCCTCGATCAGCCTCGGGGCCATCGTCGCCTCCGGCACGAGCCTCCTCCTGGGCATCGTCGCCACGGTGGTGCTGGCGATCGTGGCCAGCTACGCCATCTGCCGGGTGCTCGGCCTGCCGTCCCGCATGGCGATCCTGGTGGCCTGCGGCAACGCGATCTGCGGCAACTCCGCCATCGCCGCGGTGGCGCCGGTGATCGGGGCCGACAGCAAGGACGTGGTGGCCGCCATCGCCTTCACGGCGGTGCTCGGCGTGCTGATGGTGCTGGGCCTGCCTCTGTTCATCCCCCTCGCCGGCCTGTCCGAGCACCAGTACGGCACCCTGGCGGGCCTCACCGTCTATGCGGTGCCGCAGGTGCTCGCCGCCACGGTGCCGGTGGGCATCCTGGCGACCCAGGTCGGCACCCTGGTCAAGCTCGTGCGCGTCCTGATGCTCGGGCCGGTGGTTGTGGCCTTCTCGTTCATCGCGCCGCACTTGCCGGCGGAGGGCGCGTCGGCCAAGGGCCGGCCCGGGCGCCTCGGCTTCTTCAAGATCGTGCCCTGGTTCATCCTGGGCTTCCTGGCGCTCGCGACCCTGCGCTCGGCCGGGCTCATCCCGGACGCGGCCTCCCAGCCGGTGACGCGGCTGGCGGGCCTCCTCACCGTGGTGTCGATGGCGGCGCTCGGCCTCGGCGTCGACGTGCGGGTGCTGGCGCGGGTGGGCGGCCGGGTCACCCTGGCGGTGACCGGCTCCCTCGTCGTCCTCCTGGTCGTCAGCCTGTCCCTGATCTGGGCCCTCGGGATCGCCTGAGCGGGTCCCCGGCGGCGGCCCGAATCCGGCCGCCGCTCGTCCGTCAGGCGGAACGGCCCTCTCGGAGGAAGGGCCTGTCTCAGACGAAGTGCTTGGAGAGCTTCAGCCCCTGGGCCTGGTAGTTCGAGCCCGCGCCCGCGCCGTACAGGGTGGCGGGGCGCTCGGCCATGCGCTCGTAGACGAGGCGGCCGACGATCTGGCCGTCCTCGAGCAGGAACGGCACGTCGCGCGAGCGCACCTCGAGGACGGCGCGGGCCCCCGCTCCGCCCGCGGCGGCGAAGCCGAAGCCCGGATCGAAGAAGCCGGCGTAGTGGACCCGGAACTCGCCGACCAGGGGGTCGAACGGCACCATCTCGGCGGCGAAGTCGGGCGGCACCTGCACGGCCTCCTTGGAGGCCAGGATGTAGAACTGGCCGGGATCGAGGATCAGGGCCCGGGACGGGTCGGCGTGCAGGGGCTCCCAGAAATCCGCTGCCCGGTGCGTGCCCGGGGCGTCGACGTCGACGAGGCCGGTATGGCGCCGGGCGCGGTAGCCGATGAGGCCGGAGAAGCCCGCAAGGTCGATGGAGACGCCGATGCCGCCCTGGAAGGTCGGGTTCGGGGCGTCGACCAGGGGCGAGGCCGCGTGCAGGGCGGCGAGGTCGGCGTCGGTGAGGCGGGGCTCGCCGCGCCGGAACCGGATCTGCGACAGGCGCGAGCCGGTGCGGACCTTCACCGGGAAGGTGCGGGGCGAGATCTCCGCATAGAGCGGCCCGTGATAGCCGGCTTCAACTTGGTCGAAGGCGGCGCCCCGGTCGGTGATGACGCGGGTGAAGACGTCGATGCGGCCGGTGGAGCTCTTCGGGTTGGCGCTGGCGGCGAGGTCGCCCGGTAGGGCGAGATGCTCCTGCAGCTCGGCGATGTACACGCAGCCCGTTTCCAGCACGGCCCCGTGGCGCAGGTCCATCTCGTGCAGGGCGAAGGCCTCGATGCAGGCGGAGACCGTGCGGGTGCCGGGCAGGAAGCTGGTGCGCACGCGGAACACCCGGGCGCCGAGGCGCAGGTCGAGGCTCGCGGGCTGGATCTGGTCGGGCGCGTAGGGCGTGTCGGGCCGGATCGCGCCCGCGCGCGTCAGCGCTGCGATCCCGGCCGCGGCCAGAATCCCGTGCTGGCGGCTGTCCGCCCCGTCCTGCATCGCGGCCCTAATCCCGTCTTGCATCCGCTCGCACCACCCGCTCGTCGATCGGGCACCACCCCGGCGGCCGGGGCGGGAACGCCGCATTCTGCACGAAATGCGGCCGGATCGCCTAAGGTCCGGTTAAGCCTCCGGGTCTTGCGCGATCCGCAGGACGATCCAGGCGAGGACGAGGCGCGCGATGGCGCCCATGGCGATCAGACCCGCGAGCGCGCTGGCGAGGATCGGGAAGCCGGCGGGCCAGGCCGCCAGGGCGACGGCGAACAGGACCGTGCCGAGGCCGGCGGCCGGTCCGAAGGCCAGCACCAGGGAGGGCAGGCCGGCGATCCGGGGCGGCCCGCCTCCGCGGCGGGCCAGCCAGGCCCCCGCCCCCTGCGCCAGCCCGTCGAGGGCCAGCGCCACGGCCAGCGCCAGGGCGGCCCAGCCGTTGCGCTCGGGCGCGGCCCAGGCGAAGGCGGCGGTCAGGCCCGCGAGGGCGAGGCTGGCGAGGAGGGCCCGGCCGGCGGACCGGACGGACGGGCGCGAAACGGTCTCCTCGACCACGGGGCACGGACCTCGTTCTTGCGCGGGCACCCCCGCATTCGCCACGATTGACGCGGTTTTGCGAGGGCCGTACCACGACGCCCTGTGCTTGTCGCGAACGCAGCGCGCTCGGGGTTCAGGTCCGGCCAGGGAGGCATGACGGGGATGTACAAGGCCCAGACGCGCGGGATCAGCGTGACCGTGATGCCACGCTTCGTCGAGGAAGAATCGTCGCCGGCCGAGAGCCGCTACTTCTTCGCCTACACGGTCGAGATCGTGAACAACGGCCCCGAGCAGGTGCAACTGCGCTCCCGCCACTGGCGCATCGTCGACGGGCGCGGCGAGACCCAGGAGGTCCGCGGCGCCGGGGTGGTCGGCAAGCAGCCGGTGCTCGAGCCGGGCGAATCGTTCAGCTACACCAGCGGCTGCCCGCTCACCACGCCGGACGGCCTGATGGCCGGCAGCTACACCATGGCGACCCATGGGGGCGAGAGCTTCGAGGCGGAGATCCCGGCCTTCTCGCTCGATTCGCCCCATGTCCGCCGCAGCGTGCACTAGGGCGATGTCCACCGAAGGCCCGCGCCTGGAGACCCTCGACTGGCTGGCGCGGCTCGTGGCCTTCGACACCGAGAGTTCGAAATCGAACCTCGCGCTCATCGACTGCGTGGCGGCCGCCCTCGACGACCTCCGCGTGCCCTTCGTCCGCGTGCCCAACGCGGCCGGCGACAAGGCGGCCCTGTTCGCCACCATCGGCCCGATGGTCGACGGCGGCATCGTGCTCTCGGGCCATACCGACGTGGTGCCGGTGACGGGGCAGGCCTGGAGCGCCGACCCCTTCACTCTGCGGGTGGCGGACGGGCGTGCCTACGGGCGCGGCGCCGTCGACATGAAGGGCTTCTGCGCCCTGGCGCTCGCGGCGATCCCGCGCTTCCAGGCCGCCGGCCTCGAGCGTCCGATCCACATCCTCCTGTCCTACGACGAGGAGACCACCTGCCTGGGTGTGGCCGACACGATCGCGCGGTTCGGGGCCGACCTGCCGCGCCCGGGCGCGGTGATCGTCGGCGAGCCCACCGACCTCGAAGTGGCCGACGCGCACAAGAGCATCGTCACCTATCTCACCACCGTGCACGGGCACGAGGCCCACTCGGCCAAGCCGATGCTCGGGGCCAACGCCGTGATGGCGGCGGCCGACCTCGTCTCGGAGCTGAACCGGATCGCCGACGCGATGATCGCCCGGGGCGACGCCTCGGGCCGCTTCGACCCGCCCGCCACCACCGTGCATGTGGGCACCATCGCGGGTGGCACGGCCCGCAACATCCTGCCCAAGGTCTGCACCTTCCACTGGGAGTTCCGCGGCCTGCCCGACCTCGACATGGGCGAGATCCCCGCCCTGTTCGAAGCCAAGGTGGGCACCGTGCTGCGCGACCGGCTCAACCGCTACGGCGATTACGGGCGGATCGAGACGCTGGAGGAGGTGGCGGTGCCGGGCCTCGCCCCGGAGCCCGGCTCGGCGGCCGAGCGGCTGGCCCTCCGGGTGGCGGAGCGCAACCACACGATCTCGGTGCCCTACGCCACGGAGGCCGGGCGCTTCCAGGTCGCCGGCATCCCCACCGTGGTCTGCGGCCCCGGCTCCATCGACCAGGCGCACCAGCCGGACGAGTACATCACGCTCGCGGCGCTCAAGGCCGGCGAGGCCTTCATGGACCGCCTCGCCGCGGCGTGCGTGACGCCATGACCGCCTTCACGCCCCGCACCATCGCGGCGGACGGGCCGGTGAAGCTGCGCCCGCTGGAGCGCGAGGACCTGATGTTCGTGCATCAGCTCAACAACAACGACAGCATCATGCGCTACTGGTTCGAGGAGGCCTACGAGTCCTTCGCCGAACTGGCGCAGCTCTACGAGCGCAACATCCACAACCAGACCGAGCGGCGCTTCATCATCGCCAATGCGGACGGCGCCCCCGCCGGCCTCGTCGAGCTCGTGGAGATCAACCACCTGCACCGGCGCTGCGAATTCCAGATCGCGATCCACCCGGCCTTCCAGGGCCAGGGCTACGCCCCGCGGGCCACGCGCATCGCCATGGACTACGCCTTCAGCGTCCTCAACATCCACAAGCTCTACCTGCACGTGGACAAGGACAATGCCCGCGCGGTGCGGATCTACGAGCGCTGCGGCTTCGAGCCCGAGGGCATCCTGAAGGACGAGTTCTTCGTCAACGGCAAGTACCGCGACGCGGTGCGGATGTGCCTGTTCCAGCCCGCCTACCTCGCCCGCCGGGGCGGCGGCGACATCGCCGATCCCGTCCTGAAGGCCTGAGCGCCGGGCCCCCGCGAGGAGGTCCGGCGCCGCGTTCAGGTCCTGCGATCGGCCTTCGCGATCAGTTGCGGCCCGCGCCGCCCTGCCCGCCGCTGCGCTCGCCGCCACCCATGCTGCCGGCCTTGCCGCCCTGCGCGCCGGCATTCGGGCCGCGCTCGGCCCCGCCGGTCCGGTTGCCGGTGTTCATGGTGCCGCGCTCGGCGCCGCCCGAGCGGTCGGCCGCGTTGCGGATGCCCGAGCCCTCGGTCCCGCGGTCGCGGTTCGTGTCGCGCTCGGCCGAGGCGCCGTTGCGGCCCCCCTGCTGGCGGGTGTCGGCGTTGCGGATGCCATCCCGCGACGTGGTCTCGGGCGAGCGGACGTTGCGCGTGTCGCGCCGCGCGTCGGTACGGGACGAGACGGCCTTGCCGCGGAAGCCCCGCTCCTCGAAGCGGGCGCCGACGGTGCCGCCCCGGCGTTCGGTCACCGTCAGGCGGCGATACTCGGGCGAGCCGTAGACCACGCGCTGGCCGCGCACCACGACATAGCGGGTGCCGGGACGGCGGGTGGTCGTCTCCTCGACGCGGACGAGGCGGCGGTACTGGGGCGAGCCGTAGAGGACGCGCTGACCGCGGATGGTGACGTAGCGCCGGCGTGCGCGCTCGACCACGCGGTCGCCGCCGCGATGCTCGATGGTGACGAGGCGGCGATATTCCGGCGAGCCGTAGACCACGCGCTGGCCGCCGATGAAGACGAAGCGGCCCGAGCGGCGTCCGCCCTCGAAGCGTTCGCTGCGCGACTCGCTGCGGGTGTTGACCGAGACGCGGTCGCGCTGCTCGCGGCCGCCGACCCGGTCCTCCCGGGACGAGGTCCGGGTCGCCCGGTCGCCGCGCGCACCGTCGCGGTCGCCCCGGTCCGCGCTGCGGGCCTGCGAATCCTTGTTCTGCGAATCTCGGGCCTGAGAATCTCGGGCCTGAGAATCTCGGGCCTGGGAATCCCGGCCCTGGGACTCGCGGGCCGCCGTGTCGCCGCGCCCGCCGCTCTCCATGCGGCTGCCCTCGCGGCGTCCGCCCGCCTCGGCCCGTCCGCCCATCTCGCTGCGGGCGCCGCCCGAAGCGCCCTCGGCGCCGCCCTGGCTGTGGGCGGCGGCCCCACTACGGCCGCCGGCCTCGCTGCCGCCGGCGGTGCCGGCCTGGCCCGCGCCCTGGGCGTAGGCTGACGTCGTCATCAGCAGTGCCGTCAGACCGACGACGATATTCTTGCTGACCAGATTTTTGCCGACCACGAATGTCTTCATCGACGTTCCTCCTGAGCTCTTGTCGAGCACTCTTGAGAAACCCCAAACGTCGAAACCTGAGAAACGGTTCAAATGCGAGGCCCGGCAGTGGGCGCGAGCATTTGCGGCGTCTTGTCCTCGTCAAAGGTCAAGCTTGGCGATGCTGCCGCGACGCCTGTCGCGGCAGCCCCGGATCAGGGGCCCGACTGGGCTGCGACTTCGGCTTCCACCGCCGCCGGATCGAGGTCGTAGCGCCGTGAGCAGAACTCGCAGGTGATGCCGATGCGCCCGTCATCGGCGATCATGTCCCGGCGCTCCTGAGGCGAGAACGAGGTGATCATGCCCATCACCCGCTCGGGCGAGCAGCGGCACTGCTCGTGCACCGCCTGCGCCTCGAACACCCGCACGCCGCGCTCGTGGAACAGGCGGTAGAGCAGGCGCTCGGCCGAGACCTCCGGGTCGACGAGCTCGTGGTCCTCGATGGTGGAGACGAGGCTGCGGGCCTCGACCCAGGCGTCGTCCTCGGGCACGCCGTTCGCGTCGAGGTGGACGTGGCCCTCGGGGATGTCGCCCGGGGGCAGGTCGGCGAGCCGGGCCCGGTCGATGGATTGCGGCAAGAACTGCACCAGGAGGCCACCGGCCCGGTAGGTCCGGGCGCCGCCGGCATATTGCTCGGCCACCGCGAGGCGGACCTGGGTCGGGATCTGCTCGGACTGGCGGAAGTACTGGTGCGCCGCCTCTTCGAGGCTCTGGCCCTCCAGGGCGACGACGCCCTGGTAGCGGCTGCTGGTGGGACCCTGGTCGATGGTCATGGCCAGGTGCCCCTGCCCGATCAGGTCCGGGTCCTGGAGCGGGCCGGCCCCGAGGGCGTCCACCCGCGCGGTGTCGAAGCGCGCCGTGGCGCGCAGGCGGTCGGGCGCCTCGAAGTCGACCACGATCATCTCCACCGGGCCGTCGGTCTTGGTCTGGAGTTGGAAGCGGCCCTCGAACTTCAGGGACGAGCCGAGGAGCACGGTGAGCGCCGCCGCCTCGCCGAGGAGGCGGGCCACCGCATCGGGATAGCCGTGCCGGCGCAGGATGGTGTCGACGGACGGGCCGAGACGGACCACGCGGCCGCGCACGTCGAGGGCCTCGACGGCGAAGGGCAGCACCACGTCGTCATCGCCCTCGATGAGGAGCGGCGGGACGGATCCGGCGGTCGTTCCAGCAGGCATTCCAGAAGTCATGGCAGCTCCGATCGGGCTCGACGAACGCGAGGGCTGGGCCACGGACCGCGCGACCCCTCGGGGGCGGGGTCGTGAGATCGCCGAACGGTCTCGGCGGCGTACCGGTCGGAACGGCCGCGCGCGTCGCGCGGCCGCGCCCAACCCTCAGGGAAGAATGGTCCCCATATAGGGATCCGGGCGCGGCGGCGCGACGGGGCGGGGATGCGGCCCGTGCACGGGTGGTCCCAGGCCACCCCCCGGGGGCGTTCCCGGCCGTCAGAGGCCGTGGGCCTGCAGGCACCAGGCGAGGATGCCCTTCTGGGCATGCAGGCGGTTCTCGGCCTCGTCGAAGATCACCGATTGCGGGCCGTCGATCACTTCGGCGGTGACCTCCTCGCCGCGATGGGCCGGCAGGCAGTGCATGAAGATCGCGTCCTGGGCCGCGGCGGCCATCAGGCGGGCATCGACCCGGTAGGGCACCAGCAGATTGTGCCGGTGCTGGTCGTCCTCGTCGCCCATGGAGACCCAGCAATCGGTGACCACCGCGTCCGCTCCGTCCACCGCTTCGTAGGCGTCGGTGGTGACGTTGACGGTGGCGCCCTGCGCCTTCGCCCAGTCGAGGAGCGGCTGGGGCGTCGACAGCTCCGGCGGGGCCGCGATGTTGAGGGTGAAGTCGAAGCGCGCAGCGGCGTGCACCCAGGAGGCGAGCACGTTGTTGGCGTCCCCCGACCAGGCCACGGTGCGGCCCCGGATCGGCCCGCGATGCTCCTCGAAGGTCAGGAGGTCGGCCATGATCTGGCACGGGTGCGAGACCTTGGTCAGGGCGTTGATCACCGGCACGGTGGCGTACTCGGCCAGCTCCAGCATCAGGCCGTGGTCCAGGATGCGGATCATGATCGCGTCGACGTAGCGCGAGAGCACCCGGGCGGTGTCGCCCACGGTCTCGCCGCGGCCGAGCTGCATCTCGCTCCCCGTCAGCATCAGGGTCTCGCCGCCGAGCTCGCGCATGCCGACGTCGAACGACACCCGGGTCCGGGTCGAGGGCCGGTCGAACACCATCGCCAGGGTCTTGCCGATGAGGGGGCGGTCCTCGGCCAGCGTGCCCTTGCGGCGGCGCGCCTTGATGCGGGCGGCGGCGTCCAGCACCGTGCGCAGCTGCTCGGCCGAGAAGTCCTTGAGGTCGAGGAAGTGGCGGGTTCCGTGGCCGGTCCCGTTCAGTGTCGTGGTCATCGGTCCGTTCTTCGTGTGCGTGGTCCCGGTCAGGGCAGTTTCGGTCGGGGCGGGGCGGCGTCGCGGCCGGTGCGGCCGTCCGGTGACGCGCCCGGCTCCTGGCGGTTACTCGGCGGCGCCGCGCAGGCGCGTCCCGAGCCGGCCGGCCGCCGTGTCGAGGCGGGTGACCGCCTCCGCCACGTCGGCCTCGGTGATGATGAGCGGCGGCAGCAGGCGCACCACGTTGTCGCCCGCCGGGATCACCAGCAGATGCGCGTCGCGGGCGGCGGCGGCGAATTCGGTGTTCGGCACGTGGAGCTTGAGGCCGAGCATCAGGCCCTCGCCGCGGATGTCCGCGATGACGGCCGGGTGCCGGTCCTGCAGGGCGGCGAGGCGCTGCTTCAGGATCAGGCCCATGCGCTGGACATGGTCGAGGAAGCCGTCCGCCAGCACCACGTCGAGGACGGCGTTGCCCACCGCCATGGCCAGCGGGTTGCCGCCGAAGGTGGTGCCGTGGCTGCCCGCCGTCATGCCGCGTGCGGCGTTCGCCGTGGCGAGGCAGACGCCGAGGGGGAAGCCGCCGCCGATTCCCTTGGCCGCGCTCATGATGTCGGGGGCCGCCCCCGCCCACTCGTGCGCGAACAGCTTGCCCGTGCGCCCGACCCCGGTCTGGACCTCGTCCATGATGAGCAGGATGCCGTGCGCGTCGCAGAGTTCGCGCAGGCCGCGCAGGCATTGCGGCGGCACCGGGCGCACGCCGCCCTCCCCCTGGATCGGCTCGATCAGGATCGCGGCCGTCTCCGGGCCGATGGCGGCCCGCAGGGCCTCGTGGTCGCCGAAGGGCACCTGGTCGAAGCCGTCGACCTTCGGGCCGAAGCCCTCGATGTACTTCTGCTGGCCGCCGGCCGCGATGGTGGCCAGGGTCCGGCCGTGGAAGGCGCCCTCGACGGTGAGGATCCGGAAGCGCTCCGGGTGGCCGTCGGCGGCGTGGTACTTGCGCGCCATCTTGATGGCGGCCTCGTTGGCTTCCGCCCCCGAATTGGCGAAGAAGGCCACGTCCGCGAAGGTGGCGTCCACGAGGCGCCGGCCCAGCCGCTCGCCCTCGGGGATCTCGAACAGGTTCGAGGTGTGCCAGAGCTTCTGCGCCTGCGCGGTCAGGGCCTGGACGAGGTGCGAATGGGCGTGACCCAGGGCGTTCACCGCGATGCCGGCGCCGAAATCGAGGTATCGCTCGCCGCTGCGCGCCTCAAGCCATGCGCCCTCGCCGCGTTCGAAGGCGATGGGAGCCCGGGCATAGGTCGGCAGAAGGGCGGATGTCACGATCCCGTCTTCCCGTGTGTCTCGCGGGCACGCGAGACACGCGACCGCACCAAATGAAAGTGCCGCCTCGGATGGGGCGGCACGCGCGCGATTACTAGAGAAATGGCCAATTCTGTCAACGACAGACCGGGTTCACAGCCCTGACATGCCTGCCCATTAGGCTGTTGCACGCGCGCTGTGCGGCCCGCCTCGGGTCATGCCTTGCACCCTGCGCCCGGAAGTGCTCAGAGCCGCGTCACGCCGGCCGGACGACCCGCGGCCGCCCAGCAGAGGAACGACGCAGCATGAGCACCGTCACGGAACGCCTGGAGGCCCTCGGCCTGACCCTGCCCAAGGCCGCGGCCCCCGTCGCGAACTACGTGCCCTTCGTGCGCAGCGGCAACCTCGTGGTGATCTCCGGGCAGATCTGCTTCGGGGCCGACGGCCGAATCGCCGGCGCCCACACGGGCAAGCTCGGGGCCGAGGTCTCGGCCGAGGACGGCATCGCCGCCGCCCGGCTCTGCGCCCTCAACGTGCTGGCCCAGCTCCAGGCGGCGGTGGGCGACCTCGACCGCGGCGTCGTGCAGTGCATCCGCCTCGGCGGCTTCATCAACGCGGTGCCGACCTTCGCGGGACTCGCCGGCATCATGAACGGTGCCTCAGACCTCATGGTGGAGATCCTGGGCGACCGCGGCCGCCACGCCCGCTCCACCGTCGGCGTCGCCGAGCTGCCCCTCGACGCGGCCGTCGAGGTCGAGGCGATGTTCGAGGTCAAATGAGCCCGCCGACGGCCCCCAACGCCCCCGACTGGCTCACCGCCCGGCCCATCGCCCATCGCGGCCTGCACGACCGGGCGGGCGGCGTGCCCGAGAACACCCTCGCGGCCGCCGAGGCGGCGATCCGGGGCGGCTACGCCATCGAGTGCGACGTCCAGCTCAGCGCCGACGGCGAGGCGATGGTGTTCCACGACGAGACCCTGGGCCGCCTGACCGCGGCCGGGGAGGCGGTGGGCGCGCGCTCCGCCGCGGATCTCGGCGCCCTGACGGTGGCGGGCAGCGCCGAGCGCATCCCGACCCTGCCGGTCTTCCTGGCCCGGATCGGCGGGCGCACGCCCCTCGTGATCGAGGTGAAGTCGCGCTACACCGGCGACCTGCGGCTCGCCGAGCGCGTGGCCGCCCTCGCGACCGCCTATGACGGCCCCGTGGCGCTGAAATCCTTCGATCCGCAGATCGTCACCGCCCTGCGGACGCTCGCGCCCGGGCTCCCGCGCGGCATCGTCGCCGAGACGCGCCAGGACGACCCGGCCTACGCCACCCTGCCCCCGAGCCTGCGGCGCGCCCTCCCGGCCCTGCTGCATTTCGACGAGACCCGGCCGGACTTCCTGTCCTGGCGGGTGGACGACCTGCCCTGCGCGCCCACCGTCCTGTGCCGGCTCCTGGGGCAACGCCCGGTGATGACCTGGACCGTGCGCAATCCGGACCAGCGCCGGCACGCCGCGATCCACGCCGACCAGATGGTGTTCGAGGGGTTCTGCCCGTAGGGCGCCGCTCGCCCCCTGCGACGGCGCGCGGCCCCGCGCCGCCCTTGGCCCGCCGGGCTCCGGGGACTAGATTGACCCGCGATGGACATTCCCGGCGAAACACAGCGTTCCGGCGAAGGCCCCGGCGCCCCGGCCGAGACCGTGACGGAACTGCAGGTGCGCGCGGTGCCGGGCCTGGCTGGGATCGCGGCGGCCGAGTGGGATGCCTGCGCCACCTCGGCCGAGACCCTCTCGGGCGGCGACGAGACCCACAATCCCTTCCTCTCGCACGCCTTCCTGTCGTCGCTGGAGGATTCGGGCTGCGTCTCGCGCAAGACCGGCTGGCTCCCCCTCCACGTGGCGGTGGAGCGCGAGGGCCGCCTCGTCGGGGTGGCGCCCTGCTACCTGAAATCCCACAGCCAGGGCGAGTACGTCTTCGACCACGGCTGGGCCGACGCCTACGAGCGGGCGGGCGGCAGCTACTACCCGAAGCTCCAGGTCAGCGTGCCCTTCACCCCCGTCACCGGCCCGCGCTTCCTCATCGCGCCGGGGCAGGACGTGAACGAGGCGGCCTCCGCGATCGTGGCGGGCCTGCGCGCCCTGCGGGCCGAGACCAAGGCCTCCTCGATCCACGTCACCTTCATGCAGGCGCGCGAGTGGGACCAGGCCGGGGCGCTGGGCTTCCTCCAGCGCGTCGACCAGCAGTTCCACTGGGAGAATGCCGGGTACGGGACCTTCGCGGATTTCCTCGGGGCGCTGGCGTCGCGCAAGCGCAAGGCGATCCGGCGCGAGCGCCGCGACGCCCTGGCGCCCGGCCTCACCATCGAGCACGTCACCGGCGCCGACCTGACCCCAGCCCACTGGGACGCGTTCTACGAATTCTACGCCGATACCGGCGCGCGCAAGTGGGGCCGGCCCTACCTGAACCGCAGGTTCTTCGGGCTCCTCGGCGAGCGCATGCCCGAGCGGGTGCTGCTGGTGATGGCCAAGCGCGCGGGGCGCTACGTCGCCGGCGCCATCAACCTCATCGGGGATGTGGCCCTCTACGGCCGCAACTGGGGCTGCGTCGAGGACCACCCGTTCCTGCATTTCGAGGTCTGCTACTATCAGGCCATCGACTTCGCCATCGCCCAGGGCTTGAAGCGCGTCGAGGCGGGCGCGCAGGGTGAGCACAAGCTCGCCCGCGGCTACCGCCCGGTCCTCATGCACTCGGCCCACGACATCGCCGACCCGGCCCTGCGCCGGGCGGTGGCCGATTACCTGAGGCGCGAGCGCGAACACGTGCTGGAAGCCGCCGAAGTCCTGGACACGCTGACGCCCTTCCGGCGCGAAGCCTTGCCGGAAGCGTCCGAAGAACCGGCATCCGACTTGCCTGGGGCCGAGCCGGAGGCGAATCCTTCCGGTTGAGGACGCCCCTCCGACCCAGCACAGCCCGCCCCCCAGAGGCGCGAGAGCCCAAGGACGATCCGTGAGCCCCATCGACCGCATCAAGACCTTCGCCGATGACCTCGTGGCCCTACGCCGCGACTTCCACGCCCATCCCGAGCTCGGCTTCGAGGAGGTCCGCACCTCCGGCATCGTCGCCGCCGAGCTGGCGCGCTACGGCGTGACCGTCCATCGCGGCATCGGCGGCACCGGAGTGGTGGGCGTGCTGGAGGGCCGCACCGGCTCCGGCCGGCGGGTCGGCCTGCGCGCCGACATGGACGCCCTGCCGATCGAGGAGGAGACCAACCTGCCCTACCGCTCGACGGTGCCGGGCAAGATGCACGCCTGCGGCCATGACGGCCACACCACGATGCTGCTGGGCGCCGCGCGCTACCTCGCCGAGACCCGGGATTTCGACGGCACCGCCCTGTTCGTGTTCCAGCCGGCCGAGGAAGGCCAGGGCGGCGCCCGCGCGATGATCGCCGACGGCCTGTTCGAGAAATTCCCCTGCGACGAGATCTACGCGATCCACAACCAGCCCAACGGCCCGCACGGCAAGATCAAGCTGCGCCCCGGCCCGGCCATGGCGGCGGCGGACTTCTTCGACATCCGCATCACCGGGCGCGGCGCCCACGCGGCCCAGCCGCAGCAGGGCATCGACCCCATCGTGGTGGGCGCCACCCTGGTCCAGGCCCTGCAGTCGATCGTCTCGCGCAACGCCGACCCGCTCAAGAGCGCGGTCCTGTCGGTGACGCAGTTCCACGCGGGCGCCGCCTACAACGTCATCCCGGAGGGCGCCCACATCACCGGTACGGTGCGGACCTTCGACGCGGACCTGCGCACCCTCGTCACCACCCGCATCCGGGCCATCGCCGCGGGCCTCGCGACCGCCTACGGGGCGACGATCGACGTCGACATCCGCGACGTGTTCTCGGTGCTGATGAACAGCCCGGAGCACGCGGCCGCCGCCGCCGACATCGCCCGCGAGCTGTTCGGCCCCGAGGGCGTCGACGACCAGTCGAAGCCGCGCATGGGCAGCGAGGACTTCGCCGACATGGTCGCGCGGGTGCCCGGCGCCTATGCGTGGATCGGCTCGAATCCCGGTCCCGGCCTGCACAATGCGAGCTTCGACTTCGACGACAGCATCATTCCCCTCGGCTCGGCCTTCCTCGCCCGCCTCGTCGAGCGGCGCACCGCCGCCTGACACGGGCGGTCATGGGGCATTGCGGATCGGGGTGGCGGGGCCTTAGGAAAGGCGCCCGCCTCCCGCACGCCGCACGGTCGATGTCCATGAACGAATTGCACGACCTGAGTCCGAGGGCGGCCGACGGGTCGCCCTACCCCCTGGCCCAGCACCGGGGGCAGGTGATCCTGATCGTCAACACCGCCTCGAAATGCGGGTTCACGCCGCAATATGCCGGGCTGGAGGCCCTGGCGCAGAAGCACCGGGCGGACGGCCTCGTGGTGCTGGGCTTTCCCTGCAACCAGTTCGGCGCCCAGGAGCCGGGGGATGCGGCCGAGATCGCCCGCTTCTGCAGCCTGACCTACGACGTCAGCTTCCCGGTCCTCGCCAAGGTCGCGGTGAACGGCCCCGCGGCCGACCCGGTCTTCGCGCATCTGACGCAGGCGAAGCCCGGCCTCCTCGGCAGCCGCGCCATCAAGTGGAACTTCACCAAGTTCCTCGTCGGGCGCGACGGTCGGGTGATCGCCCGCTACGCGCCCTCCACGAAGCCGGAGGCCCTGGAGGCCGCCATCGCGGCCGCCCTGGCGGAGCCCGCGCCCGCCTCCTGAGAGGCGACCCGCCCCGGCGGAGGGCGCGCGACGGGGCGATCGGACCGGCCGCGTCCGGCCCCGCGCCGTCCCGCCGGCCGGAACGCGCCGGCCCCGCCGCCACGATCCCCAGCCGGATGGGCGCGATCGGCGGCCAGGGTTAGGAAAGTCCTTGCCAAATCCCACAGGCGCCGGAACCGCTTGACCCGACAGGGGTCGCGCCGGTCCGACCGGCCGACCGGCGGCTCTCCGGGCCCCGATGCCGGCCCGTCCGGCCCGCGCCCGCAACGATCCGGTAAAGAATTCGTTAGCCGGCGTTCAGCCTTGTCATGCCAGAAGCTCCCGACGGACTTGCCGGATCGTCCCGGCTGCGGTGCGATTCGGAGAGGTGGGGACACGGCATGGCTGCAGGCACGGGGCGATCGGCATCGGCGAACGGCGAGGCGGGCGCTGCGGCTCCGGGCCGGGCCATGCCCGAGGCGGTGCGACTGCATCTCGGATCCGAGCTGAAGGCCTTCTACGCCGCGGTTCTCGCCGAGGCGCCGCCGACGGCCCTGCTCGACCTGATCGTCCGGCTGGAGGTCCACCCGCCCGCGGCCGCGGACTTCCGCGCCGCGCTGCTCGACGCCCTGCCCGGCCTGCGCGCCTTCGCGCTGTCGCTCGCCGTCGCGCCGAATGCGGCCGACGACCTCGTGCAGGAGACGCTGCTGAAGGCCTGGGCCAACCGGCACCGCTTCGAGCCCGGCAGCAACCTGAAGGCCTGGCTCTGCACCATCCTGCGCAACCAGTTCTACACCGAGTGCCGCAAGCGCAAGCGCGAGGTCGAGGATGCGGACGGTGCCTTCGCCGCGAAGGTCGTGGCGCCGGCCGCGCAGGAGGCGAGCAGCGATCTGCGCCGGGTCTGGCAGCATCTCGGCAAGCTGCCGCCCGCCCAGCGGGAGGCGCTGGTGCTCGTGGCGGCGCAGGGGATGACCTACGAGGCCGCCGCCGCGCTGATCGGCTGCCAGGTCGGGACCATGAAGAGCCGCGTCAGCCGGGCCCGAGCCTTCCTCGTCGGGTCCCTCGGGATGGAGGCGCGCGAGGCGGCGTCCTGAACCGGCATTGCGGGCGCTGGCCGGCGTGGTCGCCTCGGGGGCCGCGATGATGCCCTTCGACCCGGCCCGGGCCCTGCCCCGCAGGCCGGGAGCGGCGCGGAAAAGCGTAATGCCGGGGTCTCGGCGACGGTTCCGGCCG